>JAMONQ010000001.1 GCA_027065635.1 Campylobacterales bacterium
AGACGCCGAAGCGTCTGGAGGGGATGGGGCCGAAGATCGTTTCGTAGGTCGCCGGTTTCACTTCTCTTTGGTGATCTCGTGGACGAGCGATACGAAGTATTTGGCGTTTTCGACCGGGACGTCGGGTAGGATACCGTGGCCGAGGTTGAAGATATGGCCGCGGTTTTGCATCGTCTCGTAGAGCGACTCGACGCACTCTTTGGTGGCCTCCTTGGAGTAGAGGCGGCACGGCTCCATGTTGCCCTGCAGGACGTAGCGGTCGCCCAGTTTCTCCTTGGCCAGTGCCATCGGAGTGCCCCAGTCGACGCCGAAGACGTCGAAGTCACCGTCGATCTCGTCGAGATAGGCGCCGATCCCCTTGGGGAACATGATGATCGGGATATGGGGATACTTCTTTTTAATGTAGCTGGCGACCTCTTTCATGTAGTTCCAGCTGAATTCGAAGTACTTGGGCTTCTCCAGCGCCGCGGCCCAGCTGTCGAAGATCTGGACCACGTCGACGCCGGCCTCGATCTGCTTCTCGAGATAGAGCTTGACCACTTCGGTCACTTCGCGCAGAAGCGCGTGGACCAGTTCGGGCTCTGTGTAGATGAGCTTCTTGACGATGTTGTAGGTTTTGGTGCCGCGACCTTCGATCATGTAGGTGATCAGCGTCCACGGAGCGCCTGTGAAGCCGATGAGCGCCTTGTCGTCGGCGAGCCGCTCTTTTATGATCCTGATGGTGTCGTAAACGTATGTGAGACGCTCGTGGGCGTCCGGCTTCAATCTTTTTAGATCTTCTTTCGTTCTGATGGGATCGGAAAAGACCGGCCCTTCGCCCTTTTCGAACTTCAGATCCATTCCCATCTCGAGCGGAATCACAAGAATGTCGCTAAAGAGTATAGCGGCATCGACACCTATGATGTCTATCGGCTGAAGCGTCACTTCGGCCGCTTTTTCAGGATCCTTGCACAGAGAGAGGAAGTCTCCGGCCTCTTCGCGTACAGCCATGTATTCGGGGAGGTATCTTCCAGCCTGGCGCATCATCCAGACAGGAGTGTAGGGGGTCGGTTTGTTGAAACAAGCGTCTACAAATATCATTTTCCACTGCCTTTATGTAAGAAATAGAGTGCACCGCCGAGTGCAAGTATCGCGATGGCGAAATAGAGCATATCCAGCGGCGAGTCGTAGGGGGTATACATCGCCTTCTTGAAGAAGGTGACGATCAGTACCATCACGATCACTTTGGCCAGCTTGTCCTTGAGCTGGTCGAGTGAGTGGATCTGCAGAATCTTGGAAGATCCTGAGCTCCTTGCCGGGTCGATCTCGGAGATGAAGAGTTCATAGACACCGAAACTGAAGATCAGCATGACGATTGCTATGAGATAGAGGTCGACCGCGCCGATTATGACACCGACAAGCTTTTCGTGAAAGTGGGGCGGATGCTCGTGTGCCAGATACATTTTGATCGTCTCCACGGCGATTCCCCAGATATCGACACTTGCGACGATAAAGAGAATGATCGACGCCACAAGGCTGAATATGACTGCCAGCAGGACAAACAGCCGTCCGTTCCAGAGGGTATGCTCGAAAATCTTCTCCAAAAGCTTCATATGCTCTCCATTTCGATCCATTTTTGAGCGATTCTGACTGCATTCGTGGCAGCTCCTACGCGAAGGTTGTCGGCGACGACGAACATATGCAGAATATTGGGACGGTAGATGTCTCCCCGGATTCTTCCGACGAAGGTTTCGTTTTTCTCGACGCAGAGCGTAGGCATGGGGTATATGCCATTTTCAGGATCGTCGAGTACGACCACGTTTTCCCCTTCGGATATGATCTTTTTCGCCGCCTCCGGATCTACATCTTTTTTGCATGTGACGGTGACGCTTTCGGCATGACCCCTGAGTGTGGGCACTCTTACGCATGTAGCGGCCACTTCGATTGCATCGTGCATGATCTTGTTGGTCTCGTTGACCATCTTCATCTCCTCTTTGGTGAAGCCGTTCTCCATGAAAACGTCTATTTGAGGGATGACGTTCAGCGCTATCTGGTGCGGAAACTTTCTATGCTCGCTCTCGTCCAGTTTGAAGGCGAAAAAGTCCTGCATCTGCCTGACCAGCTCGTCCATAGCGCTCTTGCCTGCGCCTGACGTGGCCTGGTATGTGCTCACATCTATCCTCTGTATACCGTAGGTCTCCTGGATCGGTTTTAGCGCCTGGACCATCTGTATGGTAGAACAGTTTGGATTGGCGATAATCCCTTTTTCACGCCATTTCGTGATATCTTCCGGGTTTACCTCCGGGACTACGAGCGGTACGTCCGGATCCATACGAAAATGGCTGGTGTTGTCTATGACGACCGCGCCCGCTTCGACGGCGAAAGGTGCAAACTTTGCGGAGACCGATCCGCCGGCACTAAAGAGTGCGATATCGATCTCCTCCTCTTCGAAGATCGTTTCGGTCAGCTCCTTTACCTTTACCTCTTCATCTTTGTATTCGACTGTTCCGCCCGCACTTCTTGCACTGGCAAGAGGCACCAGCTTCGCGACGGGAAACTCTACCTCCTCCATTACGCGGAGCATCTCTTCTCCTACGGCACCGGTGGCACCGACTACGGCAACATTGAATTTGCGCATTGATATTCACCTTGGAAAGAAAATTGGCAGATTATATCGAAAATATCGAAAATATTATATTAACCAGCCACTGTAGCCCTTAAAAGCGGGCATCCAGAAAGAGGTCGTCACTCTCTATTTCCACTCCGTCGCTAAGTATCGCCGCCCGTTCGACAACCGCTATGAGTTCTCGTATGTTTCCGGGCCAGCGGTAGGATAGCAGCTTCTGCTTCGCCTCTTCGGAAAACTCCTTAGGGCCGAGTCCGTACCTCGCTACTACATCCTCGAGAGTTCTCTCTGCAATAGGTATGATCTCTTCGCTTCTCTCTCTAAGCGGCGGTATGAAAATGGGGATGGTCGATATCCTGTAGTAGAGATCTTCTCTGAACTCCATATTTTTCATTTTCGACTTTATGTCAGCGTTCGTTGCGGCGACTATGCGTACATCTACGGGCGTGCCTTCCGTGGAGCCGAGTCTGTGGACTATGCGCTCTTGCAGGACTCTCAAGAGTTTGGCCTGCAGATGGTACGGCATCTCCGCTATCTCGTCGAGAAAGAGGGTTCCGCCGTTGGCCGCTTCGAACTTTCCCATCTTTGGCTCCACCGCGTCGGTGAAGGCTCCCTTTTCGAAACCGAATAGTTCGCTTTCTATGAGATTCTCCGGAATAGCCGCCATATTGACGGCGATGAAGGGGCCGTCATGTCTGGCGGAGTTCTCGTGAACCGTACGCGCAAAGAGCTCCTTGCCCACGCCGCTCTCTCCAAGAAGCAGTACGGCAGCATCGCTTTTGGCCGCCTTTTTGGCAAGAGAGAGAGCTTTGTCAAGGGCCTCCGAGCGGCCGTAGAAAATCGAGTTGTCGCACTCTCTTTCGAGACTTTTTCTCTTTTTCAGACGCTGTTTGGCCTTTTGGCTTCTTCTGATAGCCTCCACGAGAGTCTCTACTTCGAAGGGTTTCGTCAAAAAGTCGCTGACTCCAAGACGTATCGACTCTATGGCACGGCCGAGCGTGGCGTTGCCGGTAATGATTATGACTTCGAAGCGCCCGTCGAGTTTCTCTATGAACTCTATGCCGTTCATACCGGGCATCGTTATGTCGGATATGACCAGACCGTAACTGTCGTCGAGCTTTTTCAGAGCCTCTTTGGCGTTTCTGAAGGTTTTTACTTCAAACTCGTCGTAATCGCCGAGAGCGATTTCGAGAGATTTGCGCATATTTATATCGTCTTCGACGATGGCGATTTTCATCTATGGCTACCCGGTGTTATTGGATTTTTTTTATGTTAACCAATCCATCATTAAATTCGACTTGTACGGGAAGAATCGTGGTAGTGAGAATATCGAGATTTTTTGCGGGAATATTGGACTCCGTACGACTGTATGAGCGGATGGAGGCCGAATGGCGCAGCAGACACTCTATCAGTCCCTGGCTGTTTTTCGCGGCCCATGACTCGAAGTCGGCCTCTTCGGTTTCGAAACTGCAAAGAGGTACAGCATCGCCGGCCAAAGGGGTCATGGCCCTGCTTATTTTCAAAGAGTCGCTGATAGCGAGCAGATCCCTGCTGACCAGCGTATATGAGATATAGTACTCCTCGGCGACGGCAGCGACGAGTGCGAATATCAGCGCGAAAGTTTTGCGTACCACTCTTTTCCGCTAAGAGTCACTTCCATCTCGACCTCGCAGAGGCCGTCTTTGAACTTTGTGTCGAGGATTCTTGCGTTTTTGATCATCGCATCGATCTGTGTGCGAACCGTGGAGCGGCTGATCATCATGTTTCTTATGAGATCGCGCCCTTCGACTCTCACTCCGCAAATCTTTTCGCCGAGCTGTCTGTAGGCATCCGCTATGGCCGCACGTTTTGCCAGAGCCATTGCCTGTGCCGGCGAGGCTGTGTTGACCGGGGCAACACCCTGGCCTATGACCTGAAAGTGGATAGTGTTGTTTTGGGAGAGAGTGCAGTCGTTACAGCCCGGTCTCTCTCCATTTTGCGCATTCGCGAGGGATACGACTCTGCCGGTTGCCGGCTCGGACGTCGCATTTGTGGCGGACGACACATCTTTCTGGCTGTTTTCCACCTTCGCCGATGGGCATGTTTCGGCCATGAGGGAGGCGCTAAAGAGAGCCAAAGCGAGCAGCGACCATTTTTTCATTTGAGAACTCCTAACGTTTTCTTTTGCAGGAAGCAAAATCCGTTCCTTTTTGCCGTAGGTCTTTCTATTCGCCTTCGCGCTGATCGAGTATCTCTTCGTCAGCCTCCTCCTTCGGACAGCTTGCTATGGAGTTGACCTTGTCTCCGGCATCGAGCCGTACAATTTTTACCCCGCTCGTGTTTCGTCCCGCTTTTCGGATACTCTGCATATCTACCCGTATCATCTTTCCGGTCTGGGTAAGAACCATCAGATCCTTGTCCTCATCCACTATCACCACACCTACCGCGTCACCTGTCTTGGGTGTCAGCTTCATCGCCACGACACCTTTTCCTCCGCGACTCTGGAGTCTGTACTCGCCCGCTTCGGTCCGTTTGCCGAGCCCTTTTTCCGCTACTGTCAGAAGCTCCTGCTCCTCGCTCTGGATCGTGGTGGCTCCTACTACACGGTCCCCCTCTATTTTGAACCGGATGGCGGTTACGCCGCGGGCCGTTCTGCCTATCTCCCTCGCATCGGTGACAGGGAAGCGTATACACATGCCTTTTTTTGTCAGGACAAAGAGCCACATGGTTTCTGGAAGGACGATCTTGGCGGTGACAAGCTCATCCTCTTCGTCGAGAGTGATGGCGCGTACGCCGACGGAGCGGATGTTTTTGAATTCACTAAGATTGGTGCGCTTTACGATACCGTTTTTGGTGAAGAAAGCGAGAGATTTGCTCTCGTCGAAGTCGGTAGTCGGTATGATCGCCATGATATTCTCGTCCGGCTGCAGCTGTATGAGGTTGACGACAGCTTTGCCTTTGGCCGTGCGGGAGCCCTCCGGTATTTTGTAGACCTTGAGCCAGTATAGCTGGCCCCGATCGGTGACGAACATCAGAGTATCGTGTGTGTTGGAGATGAAGAAGTTTTCGATAAAGTCGTCGTCGTGGGTAGTGACCGCAGTCTTTCCCTTTCCGCCTCTGTGCTGTTTTTCGTACTGTTTTACAGGTACACGCTTGATGTATCCGCGGTGGGTGATGGTTACGACCATCGGCTCGTTGGGGATGAGATCTTCTATATCTATATCTTCATAGTCGTCCACTATCTCGGTCAGCCGAGGCGTAGAGAAGTGCTCCTTGATCTCGAGCAGCTCCTCTTTTATGATCTGGTTCAGAAGATCTTCGCTTTTGAGGATGTTTCCGAGGCGCTCTATTTCTGCCATCAGCTCTTTGTACTCTTTTTCGATCTTGTCGCGCTCGAGTCCGGTCAGGCGCTGGAGGCGCATATCCAAAATCGCCTGAGCCTGCTTTTCGCTGAGACTGAAGCGCTCCATTAACCCTTCGCGGGCCTCGAGAGCATCCTTGGAGGCTCTAATGAGCGCTACGATCTCGTCTATATTGTCCAGCGCGATTCTGAGACCTTCGAGAATGTGTGCACGAGCTTTCGCCTTTTCGAGTTCGAAGATCGTTCTGCGTATGATGATCGTCTTGCGGTGCTGGATGAAGAGGTTGAGCAGCTCCATCAGGGTAAATACTTTCGGCTCCTTGTTCTGTATGGCCAGAAGTATTATTCCGAAAGTCGTCTGCATCTGGGTCGATTTGAAGAGGTTGTTCAGTACGATTTCGCTCATCGTATCCTTTTTGAGCTCTATGACGACACGGATACCCTCTCTGTCGCTTTCGTCTCGTACTTCGCTTATTCCCTCTATCGTCTTCTCTTTCGCAAGCTGCGCTATGTTTTCTATAAGTTTGCTCTTGTTGACCTGGTAGGGGAGCTCGTCTATGACGATGACTTCTCTGTTTCCTTTTTTCTCTATATGTGTCTTGGCGCGTACCTTGATGCGGCCACGACCGGTTCTATAGGCGTCGAGAATCCCCTTGCGCCCGAAAATGATGCCGCCGGTGGGGAAGTCCGGTCCCTTTATATGCTCCATCAGTTCGTCGAGTTCCGCCGACGGATTGTCTATCATGACCAGCAGGGCGTCTATCAGTTCGTCGAGTCGATGGGGAGGAATGTTTGTAGCCATACCTACGGCGATACCGTTGGAACCGTTCAGCAGCAGATTGGGGACTCTGCTTGGAAGTACGTCGGGCTCTTGCATCGTATCGTCGTAGTTGGGGATGAAGTCTACCGTATCCTTTTCGATATCACGAAGCAGCTCTTCGGCGAGTCTCGTCATGCGGGCTTCGGTATAACGCATGGCCGCCGGGTTGTCTCCGTCGATGGATCCGAAGTTTCCCTGCCCGTCGACCAGCGGGATGCGCATGGAAAAATCCTGCGCCATGCGTACCAGGGCGTCATATACGGCAGTATCGCCGTGCGGATGGTACTTACCGATGACGTCTCCCACTATACGGGCACTCTTCTTGTATGCCGCACGGGATGTGACGCCGAGCTCGTGCATTGCGTAGAGAATCCTGCGGTGTACAGGCTTCAGGCCGTCTCTTGCATCCGGTAGCGCCCTTCCGATGATGACACTCATCGAGTAGTCGAGGTAGCTTCCCTTGATGCTATCCTCTATTGAAATCTCCTGGATATCCTCGTTTTCTCTGAACAGATCGGACATTCAAAACCTTTTGCTTTGAAAAATTAGTTTCGATTTTATCTCAATTTACCTTAATTTTCGGAATGCAGTGTTTACCGGTATGAAATATTGTCGGTTGAAAAGAGAAGTGCCTATTTTTTAATCAAAAAAGGTCTATCTTTACGAACTCCAGGCTTGTATACTTTGATCATCATTTTCCCAAAAGGAGATCTCATGAAGAAGTGGCTACTCGCACTGCCGATGCTTCCGGCACTGGCATTTGCGGAGGATACGTTAAACAGCGGTGATACGGCATGGATGCTTGTCGCGACGGCATTCGTCATGCTTATGACGCCGGCGGGTCTCGCCCTCTTTTACGGCGGACTTACCAGAAGCAAGAACGTGCTCAATACCATGGGTATGAGCCTCGCCGCTTATGCGGTGGGAACCCTTGTATGGGTTCTGGTCGGATACTCCATAGCTTTTGGAGACGGTGACCTTATCGGTACCGGCAAGATACTTCTTTCCGGTATCGGTTCAGATAGCCTGAGCGGTACGATTCCCGAACTGCTCTTCGTCGCTTTCCAGGGAACTTTCGCGGCCATTACCGTAGCCATCGCCAGCGGTTCCATGATAGAGAGGGTCAAGTTTTCGACATTCGTCGTCTTCGCGGCGCTGTGGATCGTGGCTGTCTACGCACCCATCACGCACTGGGCCTGGGGCGGCGGTGAAACTCTCAACTTCGGAGAAATCGATTTTGCAGGAGGTACCGTCGTTCACATCAATGCCGGTGTCGCCGGGTTTGTCGTGGCTATGATTCTCGGTCGCAGAAAAGATTATGAAAAGGCGGCCATCAAGCCTTTCTCTCCGATTCTGGTCGTTCTCGGCGCTATGCTTCTGTGGTTTGGATGGTTCGGATTCAACGCCGGCTCTCAGGTCGCTGCCGACGGCACCGCAGCTTCAGCCTTCCTCGTAACCAACGTAGCGGCCTCTTTGGGTGTCATCGGATGGATCATCGGTGAGTGGCTCTTCTTCAAGAAGCCGACTCTCGTAGGCGGTGCGTCCGGTGCGGTCGCAGGTCTTGTCGCGATTACTCCGGCTTCCGGTACGGCCGGTGTAGGCGGTGCGCTCGTTATCGGTCTTGTAGGCGGATTCCTCGGATTCCTGGCGGTATCCAAGATCAAGAAGATGTTCAAGGTCGACGATTCGCTCGACGCCTTCTGGGTACACGGACTTGTAGGTATCTGGGGCTCTATCGCGACGGCCATCTTTATCGCGGACTATGCCATGCCTGAAGACTACAGCCTCGGAAGCCAGCTTGTAAGCCAGATCATGGCGGTAGGCTGGACTATAATCTACAGCGGTGTCGTAACCGCTATCGTATTCTTCATCGCATCGGCCGTAACCGGCGGCGGAAGAGTCGACGAGGAGACCGAAACGATGGGTCTTGACGAGTCTGTACACGGTGAGCGTGCACTCAATCTCTAAAACGGTAACTATTCGGGCGGCCCGCCGTGGGGCGGCCGCGACGGTAAAATCTCTATCAGGAGCAGCAGATGAAAAAGATCGAAGCGGTGATCAAGCCGTTCAAACTCGAAGATGTAAAGGATGCACTTGCCGAAGCGGGCATCACGGGTATGACAGTGACTGAAGTCAAAGGGTACGGACGTCAGCAAGGGCACAGCGAGCTCTATCGCGGAGCCGAGTATGTGGTAGATTTCCTTCCGAAGGTAAAACTCGAGGTTGTCGTACCGGAGGATGAAGCGGAAAATGTCGTGGAGAAGATTTCAGAAGCGGCCAGGACAGGTAAAATCGGTGACGGAAAGATTTTCGTAACATCGATCGACAAAGTGGTGAGAATCCGTACGGGAGAGACTGACCGCGAAGCTCTTTGATTCGATAAAGCGACTCCCCGCCGAAGGCACTACCGGGCGGGGTGATTAATTTTTAAACAAAAAAATCCATCCAAATCCTTCGAAATACAGAATACTGTATATAAATTAGGCAATCACGCTATTTGAAATCTTCAATTCCCTCTTTATAATGACCTATAAGTTTGAGTTTCGCTGCGCATAAGTTTCAGGCCGACAAGTCTGCAAATCTGCGCAGAGACGCAACAGTTTGCATAAGGAGTCGAAATGGGAGATTTTTCCTATATTGTCGATACCCTCTTTCTTCTTTTCGCGATGACCCTCATCATTTTCATGGTTCCCGGGTTCGCGATGCTGGAGGCGGGTATAGTGCGTACCAAGAACGTGAGTGCCGTTTTGACGGTAAACACCATGATATATGCGGTCGCTTCGATGGCTTTTTTGCTTGTCGGCTATCAGCTCGCCTTCGGTACATGGGAGAACGACAGTGTAAGCAAATGGGCGGCATTTTTGTTTCAGATGGCCTTTGTAGGCAAGACCGTGAATATCATGAGCGGCGGAGTCAGTGAGCGTACCAGAATCATACCCCTGATGATCTTTACCGTTCTCATGGCCGCTCTTATCTATCCTCTGGTAGTAAACTGGACATGGGGGGCCAACATGCTGGAGGGGACGTTTCTGGATATAAGCGCCATGCACGACCTGGCCGGTTCTACCGTCATACACTCGACGGGAGCCTGGGCGCTTCTGGCTGCTATCATGATTATCGGCCCGCGTAAAGGGCGCTATGTCGACGGAAAGGTTCGCGTCATTCCTGCATCCAATATCCCGCTGGTGACTTTGGGTGCGATGATTCTATGGATCGGGTGGTTCGGTTTCAACGGCGGTTCGGTGGGATCGATTTCATCCAAAGAGAGTGCCGATCTCGTGGCGCTTACGATCATGAATACAAACACTGCCGGCCTCGCGGGAGCCATAATCGCGGCGATCATCGTATATATACAGTATAAAAAGTTCGATATCACGATGATTCTAAACGGCGCACTTGGAGGATTGGTGGCCATTACGGCCGGGGCCGACCTTTTCGATATATACACTCCCATACTCATAGGTCTGATCGGAGGGGCGCTGGTGGTGTTTGCCGTACCGCTGTTCGACAGGCTGCGGCTGGACGATCCGGTGGGAGCGCTCTCCGTTCACCTTGTAAACGGTATCTGGGGTACGATAGCGGTAGGTATTTTCGCGAAAGATGTCTCCTTGGCTGCGCAGCTAAAGGGTGTGGTCGTGGTCGGACTCTTCGCGTTTGTGGTATCATACCTGTTACTGTTTGTCATAGACAAAATCGTACGTTTCAGGGCGAGTGACGATGAGCAGCTCGAAGGTATCGACGTAAGCGAATGCGGTGTCGAAGCCTATCCCGAATTCAAGCGGGCCTTCTAAACGACAGACTACATTAAACAAAGGAGCCTATAGAGTGAAAAAGATCGAAGCGATTATAAAACCGTTCAAGATAGAAGAGGTCAAGGATGCGTTGGCCGATGCCGGTATCGCCGGTATGACGGTGAGCGAAGTGAAAGGTTACGGAAGGCAGGCCGGACATACGGAGCTTTATCGGGGAGCCGAGTATGTGGTGGATTTCATACCCAAAATCAAGATAGAGGTGGTGGTGAAGGCCGACGATGTGGAGAGTATCATCGAAAAGATCACCGAGGCGGCCCGTACCGGCAAGATCGGAGACGGCAAGATCTTCGTGACTGATGTGGAGAGGGTGATCCGTATCCGTACAGGTGAAGAGGACGAAGAGGCCATATAGAGGGGATCACCCCTCTTTAGCCTCCTCTTCCAATTCGCGGATGAACTCCTTCTCGACTCTTCTGTTCTTTCTTCTGTAGTAGTAGAATACCGCCGCGATCATGACGAATATCAGTGCGAGGATATAGTGAAGAACCTCTTTTATCCTCTCTTCATGTTCGCCGAACAGATAGCCGAGTGCCAGAAGTACGGCGCACCAGATACCTGCACCAAGAAATGTGTAGATACTGAACGCCGCAAGAGGCATCTTGCCTATTCCGGCCGGTAGGGAGATGTATTGTCGGATTCCCGGAAGCAGGCGTCCCCAGAAGGTGCTTGCCGGTCCGTATTTGGCGAAGAAATTTTCAACTTTCTCGATAGTCTGCGGCTTTAGAAAAAGGTATTTTCCATATTTTACGATGAAGGGGCGTCCGAGTCTGTGTCCGAGGATATAGTTGAAGAGCGCTCCGGCCAGCGAGCCGCCGGCACCGGCCAAAAACGCCGCCCAGATGTTCATTTCGCCCTTGCTCGCCAGATATCCGGCCGGAATCATCGCCACTTCGCTCGGAAACGGAAAGAAGGAGCTTTCAAGAAACATCATTATGAATATACCGGTATAGCCCATGGCGCCGACCATTTCTACTATCCACTCTATGATTGCCTGCATATTTTGCCTTCGGAGTAAGGTTGTGTGAGAAAAGTTAACGATATAATACAATAAAAAAAGGTCTGTTGTATGGTTGTCTCTTTGAATGAACCTCTCGATATGCATCTGCATCTGCGTGACGCCGGGATGCTCGATATAGTCGCTCCTTTGAGTGCCGAAACGTTCAGTGGAGCGCTCGTGATGCCGAATCTCGTACCTCCGGTAACGACGAAAGAGGCTCTGCTCTCGTACAGAAAGAGGATTCTGGATGCGGTTGGGGAGAGTACATTCATGCCCTATATGACTCTCTTTTTCAAAAGCGACTACAGTGCCGGATTTTTGGAAGCGGTAAAGGACGATATATTGGCTATCAAGCTCTATCCGGCAGGAATCACGACAAACTCCGAAGGTGGAGTGAGCGGATTCGACTTAAAAGAGCTCGCGCCCGTACTCGATGCGATGAGCGGACTCGGTATACCTCTATGTGTGCATGGAGAGACCGGCGGATTCGTGATGGACAGGGAGGCGGAGTTTATACCGATTTACGAGAAACTTGCAAAAAACTTTCCCGACCTGAAGATAATCATGGAGCATATCACGACAAAAGAGGCCGTAGAGGCGCTGAAGCGTTTTGAAAATCTCTATGCCACTATCACTCTTCACCATCTTTATATCACGCTCGACGATGTGGCCGGAGGTCTGCTTCAGCCGCATCTGTTTTGCAAACCGATAGCCAAGCGTCCCGAGGACAGGGAAGCGCTTTTGGATGCCGCGCTAAAAGCCGATCCCAAGGTTATGTTCGGCTCCGACTCCGCTCCCCATCCGAAAGATGCGAAAGAGGCCCCCGGCTGTGCGGCCGGAGTCTTTACGGCCCCTATTGCGCTTCAGGCTCTCGTGCAGCTTTTTGAAAAACATGATGCGCTGGATAGACTGCAGAGTTTTGTCAGTGACAACGCAAAAAGGATATACGGTATAAATCCGCCCGAAAAGAGAGTGATACTCGAAAACTCACCATATCTCGTGCCCGATATTTACGAGGGTACGGTAGTGCCTATGTTCGCCGGGCGGACTCTGGAGTGGAGGGTGGTAAGTGCCGGCTAAGATTCTGCTTCTTGAAGACGACAGACTCTTTGGGGAGACACTCGTGGACTTTCTCGAAAACGAAGGTTATGATGTGGTCCACTGCCGGGAGTCGAAAGAGGCTATCGAAGCTACATACGAGCGAAGCTTCGACCTCTATCTGCTCGATGTCAATGTGCCTGACATGAACGGTTTTGAACTTTTGAAACTGCTTAGAGAGAGCGGTGACGATACCGCCGCGATCTATATAACGTCCGCGAGAGACAAGGAGGCCCTTGCCGAAGGGTTCGGCAGCGGTGCGGACGACTACATGAAAAAGCCGATCGATCTGGACGAACTCATTTTGAGAATAGAGGCGCAGCTAAGGCGCACCATGAGTCCTAAAAAGGTGGAAGTCGGGGAGTTTCTCTTCGATATGGAGAGGCTTGTGCTTTATAGAGGAGACGAGCCGGTGTCGCTTCCGAAAAAGCTCGCCGAGCTGCTTGGACTCTTTTTGCGAAACCGCGGAGAGGTTGTAAGTACCGAAGAGATTTTGCGTGAAATATATGGAGACGACTCTCCCGGTACCGGAGCGCTAAGGGTATATATCAACAAGCTCAAACAGCTTTTCGGCAAGGACGCCATAGTCAATATAAGAGGGGTCGGGTACTGCTTTGAAGCGTAGGGAGATTCTGAAGGTTCTGATATTCTACGTCGTCTCTTTCGCCTCCATGGCGGGGATGATGTGGATGGTTTTCGAGACGTTCGGATACTCCAACCGCAACTTTCTCATAGTCATAGCCATGCTCTTGCCTCTCTCTTTGCTCTTCGGATATATACTCTCGAAGGTCGCGATGGAGCCTCTTTTCGTGACCAACGATCTGCTCGACAGGCTTTTGAAGGATACTCTTCACGAGCTCAATATTCCGCTCTCCACGATTTTCGCGAATGTATCCATGCTAAAGCGCAGTGAAAACGACCCGAAAAAACTGACGAGGCTCGAGAGGATAGAGAAAGCCGGCGAGAATCTGAGCGAACTGTACGAGGATCTTGACTACTTTATCAAAAAGGAGATCGGCAGTGTCGAACCGGAGAGTTTCGGACTCGATGAGGTGATAGAGCGTAGTATTGCCAAAATGGAGGAGTTCGCTAACGGAGTTTCGATACAATACGATCCTGTGAAGATTGTCGTCAAAGCCGACAGACGCGGGTGTCAAAAAGCGATAGACAACCTTCTGGGCAACGCCATCAAGTACAACCGTCCGGGAGGATGGGTGAAGATATATGCGGAAGATAAGTGGCTGGTGATCGGAGATAACGGGGTCGGAATGGATGAGACCACCCTTTTTAGAATATTCGACCGCTACTACCAGAGCGATCTGAGCGCTTCCGGTTACGGTATAGGGCTTCATATCGTAAAGACGTTTTGCGACGAACACGGAATCGAAATAAAAATCGATTCGAAAAAGGGCGAAGGAACTACCTTTCGCCTGAATTTTGTATCGGTGGGAGAGTGATTTGAACGACTGGATAATAAACAGCGTAGACTATATATTTATCGGAGTGCTTGGTTTTTTGAGCGTGATAGCGATGTGGCTGATTCTGGAGCGCTACTTCTTTTATCGCCATGTAGATCTGGGCAGCTTCTCTCGGAAAGAGGAGCTCGAGATCGCCCTTGGCGAGAATCTGACGATGATTGCATCGATAGGTTCCAACGCCCCTTTTATAGGGCTTCTCGGTACTGTTGTCGGAATCATGGTTACATTTGTGACGATCGGTCAGAGCGGCCTTGTTGAAACCAAGGAGATCATGGTCGGGCTCGCTTTGGCGCTCAAGACGACGGCAGGCGGGATTTTGGTGGCCATTCCTACGATATGGTTCTACAACCTTCTTGCAAGACGTGCCGAGATACTCGTGGCCAGATGGGAGATGCAGCATAAGGAGGATGGGGAGAAGAGCGGGTGAAAGTCAAAAAGTTCGACCAGATCAACGTACTCCCTTTCATAGATATAATGCTGGTACTGCTCGTGGTAGTCTTGACCACGGCGTCGTTCGTGGCAAAAGGGACCATACCGGTCGATCTGCCGGAGGCGTCGAGCAAGAAGGCACCGACTCAGAAGATGAAGACCATAACTATCGACAAGAACGGCGAAATATATTTTGAGGACAAAAAGGTCGGTTTGAAGGTGCTTGAGACCACCTTGGCGAAGCTCGATCCGAAAAAGGAGGCTATACTTATAAAAAGCGACGCGAAAAGCAGGTTCCAAAACTTCGTCAAGGTGATCGATCTGTTAAAGTCGAGAGGTTTTAAAAAGGTTAGCATAGAGACCAGGCAGTGAGGCTGAAATGATTTTACCAAAAGATAGCGAAGCGTACAGGAAGATGCAAAAGGAGAGCAGGGATCTTCTGCCTCTTACCCCGTTTTTCAACAGGTACAAAGAGAGTTTCCAGGCCCACTTTATAGAAGAGGTAAAAAAAGAGGCCGGTGTGACGAGAATCAAGGAGAGGTTTTTGCATCTTCTTTCGTCGAAATTCTACGACGGGCTTACGGACTTCAAAGCGCCTGCGACAAAGAGTGTCGTGGAGGAGTTTTTGCAGATTAGAAACAGAGGGGTCCCGCCGCTGCTGCTCTTGCAAAAGCTTCTCTCCTCGATGATACTGAGAGTGGTCAACGACTACTCGGACGACAGGGATCTATTTCGCTATATCCAGATACTTTCGGGCTATTTTGACAGTGTGCTCGAGTATCTCAAAACGGTACTTCAGGCCGATACCGATCGGGAGTTCGCCACCCGTGTGGCCTTGAAACCGAACGAGATGCAGAAGTGGCTGCCCGCCGGGAGCGGAGTACGGCTTTTGAACGTATACAAGGGTATACCGGTGGTATATGAGGCTATCGTAGGGCGCAGCAGCAATGAAAAGGTGGTTTTGCAGATGCCTTCCGAAAGAGGAGTTCTCGCCCAAATGGAGGGAAGAGTGGTCCATTTCGACAGGAGAATGGAGCCTTTTGCCATAGAGATGAAGATAGGGCGTATAGCCTTTAGAGGAGATGTCGCGATTGCCGAGGTGGAAGATGCGGCATGGATAGACAGCATCGCCCATCGCAGAAAGAGGGTGAGAGTGTCGCTGGACACTCCATTGAAGGCGAGAATCACCGCTTTGGGGCGCCAGTTCAACGTCGATCTTATAGATATATCGGGAAACGGTGTTTGTCTCCAGACGGATGTGGGATACGGCCTTCCTCTCTACGAGCAGGTGGAGGTTACGCTTCCTATTCCACAGGAGGACGGGAGTGTGCGCAATATCGTGATGAGAGGGAGTCTTCAATATATCTCCACCCATGGCGACTCGAGGAGAAGATACCACATATTCCTTCATGCGAGTCCGAGGAAGGAGGAGATTTTATCCGCTTTCGTGACAAGAAGGGAGCTCGACCTTTTAAGAGAGCTCAAGAGTCTGGCAAAGAGGAGGACATAATGACGGGAAGATCCGGTGGTCTGTTTTTCGCCGCATCAGCCGCTCTTCTCTTTTTTACCGCCCTTTACGGAGCGGAGCATGAGTGCAGCGGATGCGGTACGAGCAAGCTTATGGTCCAGTGCGATTACTATGTAGTGAGGAGAGGAGATCTGTCGAAGAGCGGTTTTTGCGAAAATTACGCAAAGGCTCTCGATGCTCCGGGAACGCACGCCAAGGCCGCATGGTATTATCTGCTGGGCCAAAAGCCGCAAATGGCGCAACGCAGTGCCATAGCCGCAATAGAGGAGGGACAGATATACGCCGCTGAGTACGCCGCGGAGGCTTCGGTCATATTTCATGAATACAAAGCGGCGAAAAAGTATATGAAGATGCTTCCGAAAGATTTTTTAAAAAGCGCAGGCTTCAAAAAGGATCTTGAGATTCTCGGGAACATCTATCCCGATGTGGACTTCAGCAGAATCGAATAGACGATAGTGCAGGGTTTGCTTTTGTTAAAGCGTGATTGCACAATATCTACACAATCGTAATGTATAATACCTCTTCAAAACCGACAAAAGGATAGATTCATGGAAAAAACGATCGTAAAAAAAGTGGCCGTAATGATGCTCGGCGCGGCAATGCTCGCGGGCAGCGGTCTTTATGCCGGAATGAAGTGTGCCCCGGGCAAATGCGGTGCGAGCATGATGGAGATGAAAGAGAGCAAGTCTCCATGCGACTGCAAAAAGGATAATTGCGACTGCGGCGAGAAGGAGAAAAAGTCCGACTGCAAATGCGGCGACAATGCGAAAGAGAAGATGAAAAGCGAAATGAAGGGCAAATGTTCCGGCGGCAAGTGCGGAATGTAGTTTTCAGGCCAATCCCCGTCTTCTTAAGCCCCGATTGGATATAATTTTCCAAAAAGCGGGGCCGCTCAGGTGCAGATAGAGGCGATAAACGAACTTCTGAACGACAAGAAGAGACTGCTGACCGATATCTATTTCGAGCTTCAAAGGATCTTCGAGCAGAAGTACGGCAGTGATACGGTCGTACTGATGGAAGTAGGTACCTTCTTCGAAGTCTACGAAGTCAACAATGACGAAATGAAGATCGGCAAGGCCAAGGAGGTGGCCGAACTTCTGAATATCCAGCTTACCCGCAAAAACAAGACTATACTCGAAAACTCGATAGCGAACCCGCTGATGGCCGGTGTACCCACCGTATCGATAGAGCGATACCTCTCCAGACTCGTGCAGAGCAGACGATACACTATCGTGATCATCCGTCAAAAGGGCGCTCCTCCGAAGGTGAAGCGATATGTGGGAAACATCATATCGCCGGGAACGAACTTCGACTATCTTCTCGAACCTACCGAAAACTATATCGTATCGCTGATCGTCGATCTAAACGGCGGCGTCTACTCGTGCGGATACAGTGCGATAGATGTAAGTACCGGAAAAACCTTCCTGAACGAGGTGCATGGAACCAGAGAGGACAAGACCTATGCGCTCGACGAGATTTTCAACCAGCTTCAAAGCTACAACACTTCCGAACTGCTTCTCACTCTGAACGATCCGTCGATCGACGCGGAGTGGATAGTGCGCTATCTGGAGATAGAGGGGCATATAAGCTATACAGTCGGTACGACCCGTCACAAGATAGCCTACCAGAACGAACTCTTCGCCAATGTCTACTCGATCCGGTCCTTTTTGAGTCCGATAGAGTATCTCGATCTGGAGAGATATCCTTACGCTTCGGAGTCTTTGTCGCTGCTCATAGACTTTATCATAGAGCACGACGCCGCACTGATAGAGAAGATGAACCGCCCGATATTTCTGGGAGGGAGGCGTTTTGTCTATTTGGGAAACAATGCTCTTGAGCAGTTGAACATAATCAGTCGCGATCCGGACGAGATGACTCTATTGAAGCTGGTGGATCTTACCTCTACCGCCATTGGAAAGCGCCTTTTCAAGGAGCGCCTGCTCAATCCGATTTGCGATGAAAAAGAGTTGAAACGACGCTACGATCTGGCTGAAACGGTGGCTGAACATACGCAAAACTTCTCCAACACTCTCAAGGAGGTCTACGATCTGGAGAGGATTTTGCGCCGAATCAAACTCGGAAAACTGCACCCTTTCGAGCTGGTGTACCTCTACGATTCGCTAAAGGCTCTTGAACAGCTGGTATGGGAGGCCAAAGGGGTCGGAGTCGAGCTCGATGAGAACCTGAGGGTAGAGATAGAGGCCTTTTCCATGGAGATCGAGAGGACTTTTCAGCTCGATGAGTGCGGCAAATACAGAAGAGACCAGATCGAGAGCAATATCTTCCGTCCGGGTATCAACCTTTTCGTGGATCGTATCGTCGAAGAGAACGAGAAGGAGTTGCAGAAGCTCGAAGCGGTGAGGCTGCATATAGAGAACTTTTTCGACCGCTCCGAGAGTGATGAAAACGAGTATGTATCGATCGGGTGGCTCGAGAGCGAAGGGTATCATCTGGTATTGACCCGCACTCGTTTCGGTATGATCGAAAAGGATCTGATGGAGAGCTTCCTGCTTTTGGACGGCGAGCACCACTTCTTGCGAGACTTCGGCTACAAGCGCCTTAAAAACAGCGTCAAGATCACTTCGCCTCTTATAGACTCCATATCCAGGACCGTGATGGCCAACCAGGCCCGTATAGTGGCACTGGTCAAACAGAGCTATATCGAGTCGCTCGAGCTGCTGGAGAAGCGCTATTCGCAGCTAATGGAGCAGATCATAGCCTTCGTGGGGCGATTCGATGTGGCGATAGCCACGGCAAGGGCCGCTGAACGCTACAACTATGTCAGGCCGGAGATTCTTGCCTCGAAAGGGGATGAGCGCACACTCGAATTCATAGCCTTGAGGCACCCTCTGATCGAGTCGAGAGAGGAGAACGGTATATATATTCCAAACGATCTTCTGCTTGGAGATATTCCGCCCGGTCTCGATCACGACCATGTGACGCTTCAGGCGAGCGACGGCAAGAAAGTTACCGGAGTGCTTTTGTACGGTATCAACTCCAGCGGTAAAAGCTCCTTGATGAAGAGTGTGGGTATGGCGGTCATCATGGCTCAGGCCGGACTTTTCGTGCCGGCGGCCTCTATGCGTTTTCATCTCTTCGACAAACTCTTCACAAGGATCGTCAGCAAGGACAACCTATACAAGGGGCTCAGTACCTTCGCCATAGAGATGATGGAGCTGAAAAACATCTTCAACCGGGCTTCGAAGGGATCTTTGGTGCTTGGAGACGAGATAAGCCACGGAACGGAGACCGAATCGGCTCTGGCTATAGTGGCGAGTGCGGTGAAACGGCTAAACTCTCTTGAGACACTCTTTATCGTGGCGACTCACCTGCACCGACTGGCAAAGCTCGATAGCGTAGCCTCCGAAAGCGGTATTGTCAGCCTCCATCTCGGTGTGGAGTATGATGAGGCGAAAGATTCGCTGATATACAACCGAAAGCTTGTGCCGGGATCTGGAAGCACCAGATACGGACTGGAGTTCGCCCGCTCTTTGCATATGGACAAGCGCTTTTTGGAGACAGCTTACGAGATACGCGAATCTCTCGGTGAAGAGAGCGGCCTTAAAACCCTGAAAAAGAGAAAAAGAAGCCGTTACAACAAGGATCTGTATCTAAGCAGCTGCGCACTCTGCGGCGCTCCTGTAGAGGAGGTGCACCATATAACTCCAAAGGCGAAGGCGGACGAGAGCGGGCGTATAGGTCACTTTCACGCCAACCATCGCTTCAATCTGATACCGCTTTGCAAGAGGCACCATAGACTCGTACATGAAGGAAAGGTGACGATCCAGGGTTTTGTAATGACCGACGAGGGTTTACAGCTCAGATATAGCGAAAGTGATGTATAATCCGGAATATTGAGGGGTTAACGGCGACGGATGAGACCATATAGTTATCTTTGTACCGTTTCGCGGTAGCGATCCCGATTTCTTGAAGGAGTGTTCATGAATCTTCCCGTTATAGATATACCGGTAAAACTTCCCTTCGACGTTCCTGTTCTGGTTCATCCGATATTCGTCCACTTCGCCATAGCAATTCCCATAATCGTTTTGCTCAT
>JAMONQ010000002.1 GCA_027065635.1 Campylobacterales bacterium
TCTGCTGGACTCCTTAAATGCCCTCTCTCCGCTTTTAACCGATGAGGTAGATATATCCACAGATTTTACAGACCGGTTTGCTATCATCCCGGAAACCAAAAGCGCGGATACATATGAAAACGCGAAATTCGCAGCTAACATAATAAAAAAAGAGAGCCCGACCATAATCGTAGTTACCTCTGCCTACCATATGAAAAGGGCGGTCGCACTTTTCCGGCTTGCCGGCATAAAAGATCTCCATCCCGCGGCGGTCAACTTCTATATAGATCCATCGAAAAGGGAGTATGAGGCAATGGACCTGCTCCCCTCTTTCTGGGCACTGAAAAACAGCTACCTGGCAATTCACGAGTTTTTCGGAATGGCAAAGGTGAAAATGAGAGAAGCACTTCAGAAATAAAGGTGGCGCGGCGGACGGGACTCGAACCGGAGAGGCGTCGAGCGAAAGCCGACTGCTCGGCTTTCGTAGCCTCGCACGACGATACGGTCGGAGCGAAGCATAGCCGTAGACGTCGAGCGAAGCGGGTAGTCGTTTCAGTATACAACAGGTACTTTTTGGATCGATTGTTATGAAGAGAAGTGGCGCGGCGGACGGGACTCGAACCCGCGACCTCCGGCGTGACAGGCCGGCATTCTAACCAGCTGAACTACCGCCGCACCTTATATGTAGCAAAAATGGTGACCCGTCTTGGATTCGAACCTGAGATGCGTCAATAAAACGCAAACTGCTTTGCGTTTTTAGCATCGCAAGCCGATTTGGTGTGCGTCAAGCACCCAAAGACGGCGTAAAAGCATGAGATGCTTTCGCTATTTCGGTTCGACCGTCCGTGATCGATGGTGACCCGTCTTGGATTCGAACCAAGGGCCCACTCCTTAAAAGGGAGTTGCTCTACCGACTGAGCTAACGGGTCTTAGTGAGAGCGAAATTATAACCACTTTTTTTTAAAACATAACTGATACCGAAGCTATGACCCTCTTATCGGAACTACAAACAGTCAAAACCTTATGATGAACCTGTTTTTTCCGTTTTCGTGTTCATATTCGAAACCAAAACCGTGCGCCTTTACGATTATATCCACGATATACAGCCCAAGACCCAGTCCGCTAACGGCACCCTCTCCCTGCGTATATGGCCTCGTGTAGTAGACAAGAGGATGCTCGAGTCTCTTTCCGCCGCTCTCTACGACTATCTGTTTCCTGTCGGCTGCAACCGCAAAGCGCTTGTTGTCCGAGTATTTGATCGCATTGTCTATGAGATTTTTCAGGGCGATACTGAAAAGCTTGAAATCCGCATCGATACGTACCGGCTCTATTTCATACGTACCTCTGCTTTTGTCTATCATGGCAAGATCTATCGCCTGATCCACAAGATCCTGTATCATAACGGACCGTTTGTCGATAGGAAAGCGACCGCTGCTTAACTGCTCTACGGCCCCAAACTCGTTTATCGCTCCGTCAAGACGCACAAAGATGCTCTCCAGACGCTCTTTCTGTTTGGACTCCGGCAGCATCTGAATGGTCAGCGTCCCTTTCGCAAGCGGCGTTTTGAGCTCGTGCATAATGTTTCTCATAAAGAGATTTCGCGAATCTATCAACATTCTTATGCGATCTATCGCCTCGTCGATAGCCTGTGAAACCTGGGCTATCTCGTCGCTTCCCTCTATCGCGCAATGGACATTCAAATCCCCTTCGCCAAACTTTCTGATGCACTTTTGCAGCGACTTCAAAGGCTTGAGCTTCAGCCATATGGACCAGTATATAAGAAGCAGCAAAAGAGTCGTCATGATGAAATAGATCCATACCACCTTCGGATCGTAAGGCTTGAACTTCAGATCTTCAAAGAGAACCAGCCGACCGAAACTGTTGATAAGCAGATAGACCTTCCCATCCTTCTCGAGCATATCGATAAATCCGAATGGTGTCGGCTGGCGACCGAGAAGTTTGGCGCCTTTGAGCAGCGCGACTCCCTCTTTCCGATCCTTTATCAGTTTCATGCCGTATTTCATCGCCGTATCTTCGATCTCTCTTGTCGCATTGTTGCGCTCCATTCGCAACAATATGTTTTGAGCGAAGAGAATATTGCGCTGAACCATCATCTGGGAGTGTCGATATCTGTCTCCAACGGAGTAGAAGTAAAAAGCGGTACCGGCCGCGAGAATAGCGATAACAAAGATTGCGGTGATAAAAAGAAAGATAGGGATACGTCTCATGGAGTCAGTCTATATCCCATACCGCGGACAGAGCGGATATAGCGAGGCTGTTTCGGATTGTCGCCGAGTTTGTGCCTGATTCGACTGACGATCACGTCGATACTCTTTAGCGAACTCTCTTCGTGAATCGCATCGACATTGTAGATCAGATCCTCTCTGGAGACAACTTCGTTCGCATGTTCGAGCATATACGAGAGTATACCGTACTCGGCGGCGGTGAGATGGAGCGGTTCGTTTTTGAAGTAGATCATCTTCGTATCGCTATCCATTCTCAAATCGCCGCTTTTTCTCTCATCCTCTCCGTGGTGACTCTCACGTCCGATTCTGCGTAAAATACTCTTTATACGAGCCACCAGTTCTCTCGGGTCGTAAGGCTTTGGAAGATAGTCGTCGGCCCCCTTTTCAAGCCCTACGATCTTGTCTGTCAAATCGCTTCTGGCTGAAGAGATCACGATAGGGACATCGCTATGTTTTCTGATGAGTTCACAAACCTCCAGGCCGTCCATCCCCGGAAGGGTCAGATCGAGTATCACAAGGTCGAAATCGTGAGTCTCGAGCTCGCTCAAGCCCAAAAATGGGTCTGGAACGTTTATCGTCTCTATATTGAAGCGCTGCAGATATTCGCTAAGAATCTCCGCGAGCTCCTCGTCATCCTCGATCATCAAAACTTTGGCCATAACCGCTCCTATCGGGCGACAAGTATCTTGATCATCCCTCTTCTGTTGACATAGATACGCTTGTCGCCTGGGTACTTCTTCATCGCTTTTTCGATATCGTCGATACCTTTGATCATCGTGTCTTCTATCTGAATGATAATGTCTCCGGGCATAAATCCCGCTTTATCGGCCGGGGTGTCAGGTTTGACTCCGGTGACCATCACACCCTCTATATCTTCGGGGATACCCATTTGCCGCTTGAGCGCATCAGTGAGGTTCTGTAGCGACAGGCCTTCTACAAACCCGCTTTTATTACCGCTTTGCATCACATTTTCCGGAAACTTGGCCAGTTTCACTTTCACACTCTCAACTCTTTTGTTGCGCTCGAAAGTGATCTCCACCTCCTCTCCGGGCGGAATCGAGCCTATGGCATTCTTAAGATCGCTGGCATCCCTGATCGGCTCATCGTTTACCTTTATGACAAGATCACCGCGCTTCAGTCCCGCTTTTTTCGCCGGCGTATCCTTATCCACGTTCAAAATGACCGCACCCTCTTTGTTCTTGTAAACCTTCTGAAGGTCGGATGTCAAGTCGCTTATGTTGACACCGAGATACCCGTACTCCACCTTGCCGTGCTCGATCAGCTGCGTCGCCACTCGTTTGACCATATTTACGGGAATTGCAAAACCTATACCGTTGTTTGCGCCGCTGCGGGTTATGATGGCGCTGTTTATTCCTATCAGAGCGCCGCGACTGTCCACGAGCGCACCGCCGCTGTTGCCGGGATTTATGGCTGCGTCGGTCTGGATGAAGTTTTCATACTGGTTGATTCCGACACTATCCTTGCCCAAAGCCGATACGATACCCTGGCTTACACTCTCTCCGACACCGAAGGGATTTCCTATAGCAAACACCAGATCTCCCGTCTTGAGCCTGTCGGAATCTCCGAGAGTGGCCGCTTTCAGGCCTTCGGCCTCGATTTTTATGACCGCGATATCCGTCTTGGGGTCGGTACCTATCACTTTGGCGGTATACTCCTTCGTTCCGCCCGGAAGCGTTACATGTACTTCGTCCGCATCCGCTACCACATGGTTGTTCGTAACTATATAGCCGTCCCTGGTTACGATAACACCCGATCCAAGGGAGTGCTGCACCCTCTCTCTCGGCATGGCCTGCCCGAAAGGCATATTGAAAAACTGCCTGAAAAAGGGATCCATAAAGGCTGAAGGTATATTCTGTCTAACCTTTTTTTTCGCGGAAATATTGACTACGCACTCGCTGACATCCTTTATCGCTTCGTTATACGACAATATCTTTCCGGCCTGGGGCATGACACGCTCGGCCACAGGCGCCTCTTTGAACTCTACACTCTCGGCCATAAGAACGGCGGCCAATACGGTTGATATCAAAACTATTTTTTTCACCTTTTATCTCCTGAATCGATCTGTAATTTTCGGTTCTCGGGCAGGCCCCGCGAGAAAGATAAAAATCTTAGGGAAAATCTGCATAGCAAAAACAGGGGGCAGCAAAAAAGGAGGAGCAAATACTGCCTCACGGGGCCTGCCCGAAAACCGTCTGTTCAGAGTGTATTGTAAAAGAGTCCCGGTAAACCCGGACAACGGATAGTAAACGAAAAGTAAACGGTAGCTTCGCGTGGTATAATTTCAAGACTTCTACCGCATACGGCGGCAGGAGTGAATTACGAAAAACAAAGGCTTGCCATTGGGTATTCTGAAAAAACTTCTGATCACTGCAATCTTGCTTGTGCTCGTCAATGTCGGGTTCGTGCTCTACGGAGAGGCGAGTTTTGAAGCGACACTAAAGAGTCTCGGCAAAGCTTTTGCGGAAAACAATACCACGGAACCGACCTCCAAAAGTCTGCCGA
>JAMONQ010000003.1 GCA_027065635.1 Campylobacterales bacterium
GAAGATTCTGCCTGGAAGAAGGCAGAGCGGCGATAATCTTTTTTATATCGTTTATAAATCCCATATCGAGCATTCTGTCCGCTTCATCGAGTACGAGCATCTCGACTCTGCTCAAGTCGACGTTTTTCTGACTCATATGATCGAGAAGACGGCCCGGCGTAGCCACCAGAATATCGACGCCGTTGCGAAGCGCACGAATCTGGGGTCCTATACTCACACCGCCGTAGACTTCGGCGCTTTTGAGCTTCAGATACTTTCCGTATGTACGAACACTCTCGTGTACCTGTGCCGCCAATTCGCGGGTCGGTGTGAGTACGAGTGCACGGACGTGCCGTCGGCCGCCGCCTTCCGTTCCGCCGAGTTTTTCGAGCATAGGGAGGGTAAAGGCCGCCGTCTTGCCGGTACCGGTTTGTGCCGCGGCGAGAAGATCGCTGTTTTGCAAGACGGCCGGGATCGCCTGCGCCTGTATCGGTGTCGGCTCGGTATAGCCCTCATCTTTGATGGCACGCTGGATCCTGGGGTTGAGGTTCAATGTCTCAAATGACATATAGTATTCTTTCTGTCTGCACCCGCACACTCTATCGGTTTGCAATAAGCTTGTCCGGCCACGGGTCTGACGATGGTTTGATTTTTTGGTGAGTAGACTAAAAGCGGAAAATTTGCAGATTCGAAATTTAGATTACTCGCTCCTGACGGAGCACTGAACAAGAGACCGTATCTTGTTGAACAGTCGCATTGTAGCCAAAAGCGGCCATTATGTAAAGGTGATGAACAAATCGACAAAATATGCCATAATAGAGACATGAAAAGCATTCTCATAGATCATGCCCGCCGCGTCCCGTCCAAAATCGTATGCGTCGGACGCAACTATGTAGAACATATCAAGGAGCTCGGCAACGAAAAACCGGAGAGGATGGTGCTTTTTTGCAAGCCGAACAGTGCGATAGATGAAACTTTTCGATACTTTTCGCCGCATACACGTTTCGAGGGTGAAATCTCTTTGCTCATGGGTGAGGCAAACCGTATAGAAGGCGTAGGTTTCGGCTTCGACCTGACACATGCCGATATACAAAACTACCTCAAGAAAAAGGGGCTGCCGTGGGAGCGCGCCAAGGCGTTTGACGGCTCCGCCATCTTCAGCCGCTTTGTAAAAGCGCCGCAGGACCTTTCATCTCTTGGCTTTACGCTGCTTCTTAACGAAACCGTGGTCCAGCAGGCCGATGTCGCCTTGATGATCTACAAGCCAAGAGAGATCATCGATGAGATTGCATCGTTCATGAGTCTCGAAAAGGGTGATATCGTAATGACAGGTACTCCAAAAGGAGTCGGCACCTACGAAAGAGGGGATCGGTTCGAAGCGATACTCTATGACGGCAAAAAGCCGCTATTGAAACAGAAATGGAGCGTACAATGATAGAAAAGAGAGACCTCCCCGCAGTAAGCCTCGATTCGATGAACATGATGCACTACGAAGAGGCGGATCTGATCAATTCAGTGCTGCATAAGATCGAAAATGGTGAAGAGTGTGCCGTTACAAAGGCTTTACAGACACTACTGGAGCATATGCAAAAACATTTCGGCTTCGAAGAGGAGATGCTCAAAAACAGAGGATTCGCAATGTTCGATATTCACCGAAACGACCACACGAGAATCATGGGAGAGACACGTATGGCCTATATGAACTGGCGCAACTTCAAAGATCGCGACGCACTAAAAGAGTTTATAGAAGAGGAGTTCATACAGTGGCTAAACCTTCACATACAGGCGATGGACAGTGTAGCGGCCGATTTTTTGAAGCGGCTGGAGGATTCGTAAAAAGTCGATCGTCCCAAAACAACATCACCAAACCGCTCTCCTGATTGCTACACAATCCCTCAACCTCGACGAATCGTTCAGAACATACCGGTACAGATTCGTATCACCCCCGGCAACGCCGAAGGGAACGGGAAAGCTTTTATTTGTTACGATGGATATCGCAAACTCACTGTCGTGCTTTTATGGAGCTTTTGCATACAGAAGGATTTTAAGAGAAAATAGCGTTTTGAAAAGCTATAGTAATACAAAAAAAGAAACAATAAGGCAGACGGATGACGATACTTTTCGCTCCGAGCGAGGGAAAAAGAGAGGGTGGAACGCTCGAGCCCATAGACAAAAGCGCATTTCTCTTTCCAGAGCTTTACGAAAAGCGCGCCGAGGCGGCGGCGATCTACCGCGATTTTGTGCAGAACGCTTCCAAAGAGAAGCTTCAAAAGCTCTTTGGGATAAAAGAGCCCAAACTCCTCGAGCGCTACAAGGGCGACATATTCGCCAAAAAAACGATGAAGGCCGTGGAGCGTTACGATGGAGTCGCGTACGACCATCTCGGCTACGACTCCCTGCCCGAAGCGGCCCAAAACTATATAGATGAACATCTGATCATATTCTCCAATCTCTTCGGTCCACTCAAAGGGGGCGACAGACTGCCGGACTACAAGCTGAAGCAGGGAGAGAGGATAGGAGAATTCGCACCGGAGAAGTTCTACAAAAAAGAGTTTTCGGAAAAACTGACTTCCTATCTCACGGAGAACGGACCGGTTATCGACTTGCGTGCAGGATTTTACGAAAAGTTCTATACCGTTGAGATTCCGCACATTACCATGAAGTTTCTAAAAAACGGCAAGAGTGTCAGCCACTGGGCCAAAGCGTACAGGGGAAGGGTCTTGAAAGAGATGGCAAAGCGTGCTATTATGGATGAAGAGAGTCTGCTTGCATTGGATATTGAAAATCTCGCCGTAAAAGAGATCAGGCAGACAAAAAAGAGAAAAGAGATCATCTACGAGATAACAGAGTGAATATTCAAGAAAACAGTGAACACTCCATCGACTTCTGCATGCTCGATTACCAGTGCAGTTATCTGGAGGATAAAAAGACACGTATGTACTACCGCTATATGCGAAACGCGAGCAAAACGCTCGTTTCCAGACTGGTCAGCAGGGGATGGCGCCGTTTTGGATGCTACTTTTTCCATCCCATCTGTGCCGACTGCAACGGATGCAAGAACCTTCGTATCGACGCAAAGGCTTTTACCTTTTCCAAATCCCAAAGACGGGTCATGAAAAAAAACCGCAACACTCTGATTCATATCCGAAAGCCGGGAATGACCCAGGAGCACCTCGATCTGTACAACCGATATCACAAGCACAAAAGCGAAACCTCGGGCTGGAACTTTACTCCCGTAACACCGCAGCTATATTATGAAAACTTTGTAGACGGAGCGCACGAGTTCGGCAAAGAAGTACTCTACTTCAAGGATGACAAGCTCATAGGTGTAGATCTCATCGATATGACTGACGACGGTATCTCCTCCATCTATTTCTACTACGATCCGGACTATGCCGCACTATCGCTCGGCACCTACTCGCTTTTGATGCAGATAGAGTTTGCCAAACGACTCGATCTTCGCTGGATCTACCTCGGCTACTGGGTCGACGGCTGCCGCTCATTTGCCTACAAGATGAACTACCGTCCCCTCCAGATGCTCGACGGATTTCCGCCGCTGGAGGTCGAGCCGGAGTGGAAACCGATCGCATAGCTACACTCTCTACCGGATCGGATAAATCCGCTGCTCGGGTATAAGCTTCTCCCGCTTTAAACTATCAAACTACCAGATACTCTTTATTGAAAATTTTGAACGATTAGCTAAAATCCGCCCGGTTTTTACACGACAAAATATAAAAAAAGGAGAAGATGATGAGAAAGTCATTTCTTGCCTTATCGATATCCATGCTCACAACAACGGCATTCGCCGAAGATACAGTCTACTATGCCGATACCACCTACGGACCGTCCGACAATATCGTACACTACGACGATAGAAGAGACCAGGAGCAAAACAGTCTCGATCAGACTAATATACCAAACGACGAAATCTATCCGAAAACGGAGGACAGATAGAACTTTAAAGGAGGCTTATGCCTCCGCCGGCCTCAAAGTTTCGAAATCTCATTCCGGATAAGAGAGAAGATCGTCTCATACTCGCTTTCCGGTATCTTGCCGCTGCGCACATAGCGGACTATCCCGTCAGAATCTATAACGATGATGTTGGCATCATCATCTGATACTCCCCAAACTTCAACACCCTTTTTCGCCTTGTCTTTGACGTAGATGGCGTTCGGGAATTTTTTCTGCTTCGACTTGAGTGCCGCCTCGATCGCGAAATTCGGCATCCATGTAGCCTGCATGTTGATAATGGCGACGGATCGGTAGTGATTGCGGTCGAACTTCTCCTCCTTGAGCCTCTCTACAAACTCTTCGTTCAGATCCTTTTTATCGGGATCGACATAGAAGATTACAGTCACTTTCCCTTTCAGATCTTCACTTTTAAAAGGGTTTCCGTCTACAAGTCCACCATCATTCTGCGAGATCTCAAGAGCAGGAAGCTTTTTGCCCGTTTCAAGAGCCGATGCGGAAATCGAGAGCAGTACCGATACTGCCGCCGCAATCAATACTCTCATTTTACCAGCGCCTCTGCACGCGAAACAACATTGTCGATAGTGAATCCGAAATGTTTGAACAGGTCGGAAGCCTTGCCGCTGGCTCCAAAACTCTCCATACAAAGAACATCGTCCGCGAAGCGGTACCACTCCTGACCGCTGGCAGCTTCGATGGCGAGCACTTTCGTACCGGGTTCTATGATCCTATCTATATACTCCCTCTCCTGCTCGCACAGCAACTCGAAACACGGCACGGAGACGACATTGGCCATGATACCGCGCTCTTCAAGATGACAACCGCTCTGAAGCGCCAGCATCACCTCGCTACCACTTGCCAAAAGCGTTACGGTCGCATTCTCACGCTTTTTCAGAAGGTAGCCGCCGTTTGCGACGCTGCCGAAGGCGACATCCTCCTTCAAAACTTTCAGCTTCTGTCGACTACAGACGAATGCCGAAGGCTTATTCATGGATAGAGCCAGCTTCCAGCAGGCGACATTTTCACTCGCATCGGCAGGACGGAAGGTATAAAAGTCCGGTAGTGCCCTGAACTGGCTTAGATGCTCTATCGGCTGATGAGTCGGACCGTCCTCACCCACACCGATACTATCGTGAGTCCAGACAAAAAAGTGCTGCAAACCGCTTAACGCCGCGATTCGCACTGCCGGTTTCATATAGTCACTGAATACGAAGAAGGTGGCCGAAAAAGGAAGCAGCGGTCCGTATGCCGCGATACCGTTTCCTACGGCCGCCATAGCATGCTCTCTGATTCCGTAGTGCAGATTCTTTCCGAGAGGAAAGTCGCCCATTCCCTTGAGCTCGGTCTTGTTGGAAGGAGCAAGGTCGGCACTGCCGCCGAAGAAGCCGGGAACGGCTTTGGCGATCGCGTTGAGAATCTTTCCATTTGAATCCCTGGTGGCCACTTCGCTTCCAGGCTCAAAAGTCGGCCATTCGATCTTGGTGAAGTCGGGATTGAGCAGTCGATCCAGCGCTTCGTTCTGCTCTATATATGGAGCCTGTTTGAGCAGGTGGTTCCACTCTTTTTCAGCCAGCTCTCCCTTCTCTACGGCACAGCGGAATCTGATCAGAACATCATCCGGTATATGGAACTTTTTATCAGGATCAAATCCGGCTACCTCTTTGGCACGGCGAATCAGATCCTCTCCCAGAGGAGCGCCGTGACTGTTATGGTCGCCCGCCATCTCGAGCGCTCCTTTGGCGATAATGGTATGGGCGATTATCAGTACCGGCCTGTCGCTCTCTTTTGCAAGCCTTATGGCTTCGTCTATCTGCTCGTAGTTGTGTCCGTCGGTCTCTATCACTCTCCAGCCCTGCGCCTCGAAGCGAAGCTTAACCTCTTCATCCCACGCCAAGGATGTATCACCCTCTATCGTAATGCGGTTCGAATCGTAGATCATGATGAGATTGTCAAGCTGAAGTTTTCCGGCGATTGCGCACGCTTCGTAGCTGATCCCCTCCATCAAGTCTCCGTCTCCGCAGAGACAGTAGACGTTGTGATCTATGATCTTTGCAGTCTCCGAGTTGACAAGATTAGCGCAATATTTGCCGGCCAGTGCGAATCCGACCGCATTGGCCACTCCCTGCCCCAGAGGTCCGGTAGTGATCTCTACTCCGGGAGTGTGGCCATACTCAGGGTGCCCCGGAGTCTTGCTACCGAGCTGACGGAAGTTTTTGATCTCCTCCATACTCAAGTCATATCCCCAAAGATGCAGAAGAGAATAGATAAGCCCGGTAGCATGTCCGCCGCTGAAGACAAGCCTGTCTCTGTTTAACCATTTGGGGTTTTTCGGATTGTGTTTGAGATGTTCGCTAAGCACCACCGCGATATCGGCGAGCCCCATAGGCGCTCCCGGGTGGCCGCTGTTGGCCTGCTGTATCATATCTGCGGCAAGAAAACGTATCGTATCCGCCATCTTCTTCATCATCTGGTTGCTATCCATAAAAAAGTTCCTTTTTCATTGAGTGGAAAGTAAGGGGTAAAGAGCAAGAAGCGATTTACCCGTCCTGCTCTTTACCCCTTGCTCTTCACGCTTTTTTGTGTCTGTTGAGATATCTTTTCAGAATCGGTTCAAGTTTCATGCGAAGAGGCTCGTCGAACTCTTCCATCTGTATCTCTATTTTTTTGGCCAATCTGTCGGCACGCTCTATCGAACCATCTATACCGAAATGGTTGATATAACTGTTTTTATCTTCGTCGTTACCGGTGGTCTTGCCGGCATCCGCACTGCTGCTGGTAGCATCTATGATATCGTCTTGAATCTGAAAAAGAAGCCCCAGGTCGAGCCCGAAATCATAGAGCCGCTTAAGCCTTCGCTCATCCAGACCCGCTATGATACCGCCCATCTTCAAACTGGCGGCAATGAGCCTGCCAGTTTTATATTCGTGCAGAAAATCCACCTGCTCGCTGCTCAGCTTCCTGCCTTCAAAATGGCAGTCTATCGCCTGTCCCAAAACCATACCGCCCACTCCCCCGTTATAGGAGAGCTCCTTTGTCAGAGCGACCTTGACATCGCTATGCAACGGAGCATCCGCAATGAGATAGAAGGCGTGAGTATTGAGCGCATCCCCTACAAGCACTGCTGTAACCTCATCGTAACGTTTGTGTAGAGTCGGCTCGCCCCTTCTTAGATCGGCATCGTCCATAACGGGCAGGTCGTCGTGAACGAGAGAGTAGGTATGCAGCATCTCTATAGCCAGAGCGACCGGATAGGCGCTCTCTTTCAAAAGAGGCTTGTAGGCATCCACGACGGCAAGCAGAAGCTGCGGCCTGAAACGCTTCCCTCCGGCAAGCAGCATAGCCCCGAGCGCTTCGTCAAAAGTGGGGTGAAAGCTTGGTGCTTTTGGAATATGCGCCTTCAGATAGGCTTCGAAATTCTGCATGGATACCCTCTATGGATTTTGCGAATTATAGCGAAGTTGGAAGCAAAAAAAACTGAAATCCGTCACGCTCCCAGAGCATATTTCCGGGTGTGGATTTCTGTATGACATAGCCGCTCAGCAAGGCTCTGACATCTGTTTCGCTTTCGACCGCTTTTCCGTCTATCATGAGAAGTTTATCGCCTAATCTAAGGCCTTTCATATAGGAGATCGAAGCGGAATCCAGATGTATGATCCTAAGCGACGACGAAAACTCCATCCCAAAGCGCTCCAAAAAAGTATCCGATATCTTTCCGCCGCCAAACCTCTCGAAACAGCTTGCGTTTATTTCGTGAACGGCGCCACCCCTTTCGACGACTAAACGAAACTTATCGTGCGGCTTGCACTCATCGATGGTTTCAAGCAGATACCGCAGATCCGGACGGCTCTTTCGCCCGGCTTTGATCACCCTGTCTCCAGGCTTCAGATCGCACCCGCTGAAAGGATCCACCGCCTCTACCGTCACCGCACCGTTTTCCGTCTTGAAACGCGCGCCTATATCACCGTGAAGAGTTTTACCGCCAAGGATCCTTTTTATCGATGAGGCATCAAACCATATGCCCCCTTTGCCGAATATTCCCGCAAGTTTGCAACATCCGCTAAAGATTGCGCCGCCGTGTTCCGTATCTACCGCCACCTTTCCCGGAAATACGGAGACGGGATATGAGCGTATCGCCTTATCGGCTCGCTTTTTGTCCGGACACAAATACAATGGAGGCTTCGCATCGCTCATATATAACGGTCTGGAGGCATTCTCTTCAAATATACACAGTCCGGTAAAGCGGTCGTGAGATACTATTTTCTTTCCATCCGGGCAACCGATGGAAACGAACCTGTTCTTGGCTACGGCATATGCCGGTATAGAGTCCACTACTCTGAAGCTGTCCGGAAAAAATCTGAAGCAGCCGCCGTTTTCGGCAAAAAGGGGATAAGAGAGAAAAAAGAGGGGTGCAAGAAGATGCAATAAACGCATCAGCTCGGGCTACCGCCCCCTCCGGCAAAGGGATTTACACCGCCCATCATACTGAGCGCGGCGCTCTTTTTATTGTCTTCGACCATTTTATATACATCGTTAAGGGCCGAAATGAGCAGAATCTGAAGAGCCTCTTTATCTTCGAGAAGGGAGTCGTCTATCTCTATGTCTATGATCTCGCCTTTTCCGTTGGCCGTCACCTTTACCAGGCCGCCTCCGCTCTTTGCGGTCAGCTCTATGGACTCGCTCCTCTCCTCAAGCTCTTTTGCCCGTTTTTGCACCTCTTCGAGCATTTTGCCCAGATCGCCCATATTGAGCCCTTCGAACACTATATCTCCTCGCAGACTTCGGCTATCGTATTGCTCTGCTCGTTCATAAGCACTACCGTAGGTTTGTAACTCTCAAGCTCTTTTTCGTCATATGAGGCATAGGCAACGATGATGATCTTGTCTCCCTGGTGCGCCTTTCTCGCAGCCGCACCGTTGAGACATATATCGCCCTTGCCGCGCTCGCCTTTGATGATATAGGTACTAAAACGTTCGCCGTTGTTGATATTGAGTATCTCCACCTTCTGCCCGACACGCATTTTGGCCGCATCGAGAAGATCCTCGTCTATGGTGATGGAGCCTACATAGTTCAGATTGGCATCCGTCACCGTCGCACGGTGAATTTTCGAGTAGAGCATTTCTATACGCATTTAGACGGCTCCGGTCATCTTCATCATCTGTTCCGGCGCTATGGGCTCATCCCACGCTTCCGGTTCGATTACGAACTCTTCGACCACTTTCCCGCCTATGATATGCTCGTCGATAATGCGGTCGATCTTCTCTTTTGTCAGCCCGACATACATGACATGGCCGGGCTCTACAAGCATTACCGGGCCGTAGTTGCAGCGGTTGAGGCAGCCTGTTCTTACAGGCTGAACGGTACCTATGATACCTTTTTCCATAAGGCGCTGTGCAAGATGCTGGAACAGATCGCGATTTTCATTCGTCACACAGCTTGGTTTAGGCATACCGGGAGGTGAGGACTGCTCACACTTGAAGATATAAAATGCCGGTTGTGGAATTCCCATTTTCCCAATCCTTTTCATATAAGATAAAAATTGTCCAAATTATAGTATTTGAGTCTTAACCTGAAATTACACTATAATTTTACCAGAATTTATAAAAAAACGGGACTCCCGTATGGATTTAGAGCCGCTTCTTTACTACACTTTTCTGGTCGGCGGAGAAATATTGGCTATCAGTGCACTTTTGCACATGATAGCGACACGCCGGTCTCCAAGCAGTATGATAGCCTGGATGCTTGCCATATTTGTCTTTCCCTATATCGCCGTCCCTTTCTATTTTCTTTTCGGCCACAGGAAACTGATCAAGCGATACCAGAAGTTCACTTTCTCGCTCAAGCCGATAGAGACCCGTACCGAAGCCAAAACACATCCCGTAGAGAAACTTCTGGTCAACGACGGAATACCCCCGGCTACAGAAAACAACCGACTCGAAATCATAAGCTCGCCGTCGCACCTTTACGACACTCTATCGAACTCCATAAAATATGCAGAACACTCCATAGATATATGCGTATACCAGCTCGAATACGACAAAACTACCGAGAAGCTAATCGACGCACTCGGAAAGAGGGCTTCCGAAGGTGTCAGAGTGCGACTGCTTCTTGACTCTATAGGATCCGTGAAACTATACCTTCTGAGATCGCCTTTGAAAGAGCTTGAACGGTGCGGTGCGGAGGTAAGGTTTTTCATGCCCTTTTTAAGCCTTCCATTTCGAAACTTCATCAACCTTAGAAACCACAGAAAGATCTACCTTTTTGACGACACCAAAGTACTGACCGGCGGAATGAATCTCTCCGAAGCCTACCTATCGAGAACTCCAGAAAAGGTCGTATATGAAGACTTTCTATGCTCCATAGAGGGCGAAGCGTCTCACTTTTACGCTCAGATATTCGCAATGGACTGGGCATTTGCCGCCAATAGCGAGCCCCAACTCGCCCCGCCTCCGAAAGGCGACTTCGGATCCGCTTCGATTCAGGTGATACCGTCAGGTCCAGATACTCCCACGGAGGCTTTGGTAGAGGCGCTTTTAAGCCTCATCTACACCGCCTCTTCCCATATACGCATAGCGACTCCCTATTTCGTTCCGAATGAAGAGTTCATGCAAGCACTCGTCATAGCACTTCATCGAGATGTCAAAGTCACTGTAATAGTTCCGGAACATTCCGACCATAAAATATCCGATATCGGTCGCGGCAGCTACCTTAGAGAGCTTCATTCAAAGGGTGGAGATATCCTTTTGCACAGAGGTAAGGTGCTGCATGCCAAAGCTATTCTGTTTGACGACAGCTGTGCAAGCATTGGCTCCGTAAACTTCGACAACAGAAGCCTATATTACAACTTCGAGGCGGTCAGTTTTTTATACTCGAATCATGAAATAGCCAATGTACGCAGGTGGATCGACTCCATCGCTTCGAACTCCGTTCCCTACACACCCGCCGAAAACATAATAGTCTCCCATACCGAAAACTTCATGCGTATTCTCTCTCCGCTGGTATAATGATGTCATGACAACCAAAGAGAGCTCTACATTCGCTATCTTATGCTGGAATATACAAAAGCGGTCGCTGACACGTGAATTTCAACGGGAGTTCGACCATCTGCTCAAACTCTATCCTGCGACTTTCATCGCACTTCAGGAGGTGAAAGTCGCCGAAGGAAAACTACCGATACACTTTCAGAATTTTCACCACGCTCTCAACTGCAACTTCAGATACAAAAGCTACTGCTACGGAGTCATGACTCTTTCCACTCTCGGGTTTATCTCGCATACAAACTTCACAACAAGAGTCAAAGAGGCTGGAGTCGCTACGAAAAAGAGTGCGCTGTTAAGCAGACATCGTCTTCATAACGGTCAAACGCTCGCACTCTTGAACCTGCACGCCATAAACTTCGTTCCTCACCTTTTTTTCGAAAAAGAGCTAAAGAGAATAACAGGGCTCATAGAGTCTTTAGAGGATCGAAATCTTATAGTCGCAGGCGACTTCAACACATGGAGCAAAAAGAGACAAAAGGCCCTGGAGAGGAGTATGAAGCTATACAATCTCGAGCGTGTCTTCCCAAACAATGAAACGGCTTTGAAATCTGTTCTGGGAAGACCTCTCGATCATATCTACTACCGCGGTCACAAACTGCTATCCGCACAGGTTATCGATACGGATGTCTCGGACCACAACCCGATCTACGCCCGCTTCAGCGCAGACCGAGAATCTCCCTGACGACCTCTCGATCATCGAACGGTATTTTTGTGCCGTCTATCTCCTGCCACGTTTCATCGCCTTTGCCCAGTATCAACAACGCCTCATGCGGCTGGAGCTCTTTTAGAGCCAACTCTATCGCAGCTCTTCTGTCGACGATCTTTTCTATCTTCTCTTTCTCTTCGATTCCCTCGGCAATCTCTTCTATGATCTTTTTTGGATCTTCGCTTCTTGGATTGTCGCTGGTAATATAGATCTTTTTCGCAATGGAAGCGGCGGCACGCCCCATTGCGGGGCGCTTGCTCCTGTCTCTATCGCCTCCGGCCCCGAAAACTACTCTCAACTCCTTCTCTTTGAGCGAGTCGAGTACCTGCTTGATTCCATCTTCCGTATGTGCAAAGTCCACGATCACCAGCGGATCTTCGCTTACTCTCTCCATCCTCCCCGCTACACCGCCAAAATTTTCCGCGGCTTCGCAAATATCTCCAAGATCCTCCTCGGTCAATATATGTGCCGCCGCGATAGCCGCTGTAATATTGTAAAGGTTGAAAAAACCGTGCAAGGATGTCTCAAACGGCACAATGTTTTCAAAATGCTTTATCACGCCGCTCAAACCGCCGCCAAGAGTGTAAGCCATGATCTTGTATGTCGCAGGATTCTCTATACCGTAGCTGAGTGTGTTTTTCGGGTTGAATTTCAAAACATCTTCATCCCTGTTGATCAGCTTTTTTCCGTCATCCTGGAAAAAACTGCTCTTTACAGCTCTGTAAGACTCCAGCGAACCGTGATAGTCAAGATGGTCACTCGTAATATTGGTGTGTACTTTCAGAGCGAACTCCAAACCATCTATTCGTCCCTGCTCTATTGCGTGCGAACTGACCTCCATGACGAAAAATTCGCATCCGCGCCTTTTCGCTTCAGCCATATGGGATATCGTAGCGAGCAAAGAGGGAGTCGTGAGAGATTTATCCTCTATCCTCTCGTCATCGATAAAAAAGCCGCGTGTACCCTGAAACGCCGTTTTGTAGCCGAGGTCAAGAAGTATCGAATAAATGGCGGCCGACGTGGTAGTCTTTCCGTTGGTACCGGTTACGCCGATCGTATCGAGATCGACAAGACCAAGCTCATCGAGAAGTTCCGAAGCACTTACGATGCGTGAGCCTCTTTTACGTGCCTCTTCTTCATAGATACGGTTTTGCGCGGAGGCAAGAAACCTTATCCCTTCGCCTGCTTCCTTGCTGTTGTCGGTGACCTGGCCGATCCCATCTCCAAAATCGACAGTCACAAATCAGCCTTTGATCTTTTCTATAAGGTCCTGTATACGCTCTTCGCCGGGATATGCGATCGCAGCTCCTTCGATATATCGCATCGCCATTTCGTTGAATCCGTTTTCGACGAGCTGCTGGAGAAAATCGAGAAGATCCTCTTTTTCCGTGATAACGACCTTCGTCGAAAACATTATATCCTCGAATGCTCGCCTGAAATTGCCGCGCAGCTCGACAAGTTCCTTGAAGTCGGCGTATGTTATCCCCTCCGCACTCTCGTCTCGTGAAAAGAGAGTTCCATCGAGAAGATCGGAAATCTTTTCGAGTGCACTGTCCAAAGAGCCGATCATCTCCTCGATAATCCTCTCGGCCCCTTCGGTCCTCTCCTCTTTTAAAACCTGATAGTACTCAAACAGCGCCTGAGCCTCCTCGTCGTTTTCAAGCGCTATATCGCTCAAAATCGCGCCTATTCTCGCCTCTTCGAGATTTGGAAAATCTTTGAGTAAAATCCCGTACATTCTCAAAGCTTCGTCATAGTCGCCTCTATAAAAGAGATTCTCGGCACGATCCAGAATTTTTCTACTCTCTTTTTCTCTCATCATTACCTTATTCCATCTTGTCCCACTGGTCTTCAAGACCTACGGGTACACTTATTACTTCGATTTCGGGATGAATATCCATGCGCATTTGGCGCTCAACACCATACTTTATGGTGCTTCCGCTGCTGGCACACCCCACACAGGCTCCCTGAAGCTGGACATACACTTTTCCGTTCTTTACACCGAGCAGTTTTATATCGCCGCCGTCCAGAGCCAATGAAGGTCGTACCTTTTCGATGACGTTTTCAACCGCCGGGAATAGATCTTCATCACTGAATGGTATCATATTAATCGTCCTAAAATCGTAATCGTATAGTGATCTATAATATCAAAAAAGGGAAGATTTTACAACCGGAGCGAAATACGGTTGTATCTGTTCGGGAGAGTTGTAAATCGGGGGAGATCCCCCGATCATAGGCTAAACAAGTTCTATTATCGCCATCTCCGCGGCATCTCCGCGTCTTTGGCGTGTCTTTATGATTCGTGTGTAGCCGCCGTTTCTTTCGGCATACTTCGGAGCGATCTCTTCCACCAGTTTCTTGGTAGCCGCTTTATCCTGAAGTTTTGCAAAGACGGCTCTATGAGCGTTGAAATCACCCGCTTTTGCACGCGTAACAAGCTTCTCGAAAACACTTCTCAGAGTCTTCGCCTTGGCCAGAGTCGTCTCGATTCGTCCGTTCTGAACCAGTGCGATAGAGAGGTTTTTGAGAAGGGCGGCGCGATGAGCGGAAGTTCTGCTCAGTTTTCGATATCCATGTCTATGTCTCATCCTCTATCCTTCATTCTTGTTTTTTTCTTGCTCTATTCTTGCTCTAAGCTGCTTTTCCGCATCTTCGTCAAGTTTCGATCCGGTAGGAAAGCCCGCCTCTTCCAGCTTCTCCTTGATCTCTTCAAGAGACTTCTTACCCAGATTCTTTATCTCTTTGAGTTCGTTTTCAGTCATGAGTGCCAGCTCACCGATAAACTTGATACCTGCTCTTTCGAGAGAGTTGAAGCTTCTTGCACTCAGTCCGAGCGACTCCAGCCCCTGCATGAGCTTTTTGACTATGGGGCTTTCCGGCTTCGCTGCACTCTCTTCGGATGCCACGTCGATATCGAGAATATTGTTGAAGACGGACATTTGGCGATACATAACCTCAATAGTGTTCTTGAATGCTGTAACCGCGTCAATCTGCCCGTCGGTCTCGATGTCGAAAACGATCCTCTCGTAATTTGGATTGTCCTCTACGAGCATATTCTCTATCGTATAGTTGGCGGCTCGTACAGGCGTGAAGAATGCATCGAGACTGATATACCCTTCAGGCAGAGAGTCTCTTAGATCTTCGCTCGGAACATAGCCGATTCCCTGGTGGATCAGAAGAGAGAAGTTCAGCTCGGCATCTTCGTTCAGCGTAGCCAAAAATCCGTCCGGAGTCACCACTTCTACCTGATCGTTGCTCAAATCGGCTCCCCTGATTTCAACCGGACCGCTGAAGCTGTAGCTCACTTCAGCCTTCTTCTCGTCACCCTTGAGTTTAAAGCGAAGATTCTTGAGGTTTATGATAAATACGGCAACATCCTCAAGCATTCCGCGTACCGAATCGAACTCGTGAGATGCCCCCTCTATCTTCACACCGATCGGTGCATAGCCTATCGTGCTTCCAAGCAGGAGACGCCGTATCGGGTGAGCAAGCGAAATGGCGTAACCCGTTTCGAACGGATAGGCAGTGATACGTACTTTGTTTGCACCTGTCTGCTCGATGTTGACTTCACTCGGCATAAAAGGTGATGTTTTGATTCTTTTCATGGGCAACTCGCTTTTAACTATTATTTAGAGTAAAGCTCGACTATCAAGCGCTCTTCTACTGGGATAACTACCTCTTCACGTTCCGGAATCCTCGTAAAGATACCGAACAGTTTTGCTTCATCCACATCAACCCACGGAGCGATACCTGTCTGCTTTGTCAGCTCCATTGCGCGCTGAATTTGCGGATTGTTTTTGCTCTTTTCCCGAACCTCTATCTTCTGTCCGGGTTTGACTCGATAAGAAGGTATGTTCACTCGTTTTCCGTCGACGAGAATATGGCCGTGAGTAACGAGCTGTCGTGCAAATGCACGTGTTGTAGCAAAACCCATTCTGTAAACGACATTGTCAAGACGTCTCTCAAGAAGTGCAATGAGGTTTTCACCTGTGTTGCCTTCCATTCTGTTGGCGTCCTTGAACAGTCTTCTGAACTGCTTCTCCGCGACACCGTACATATACTTTGCTTTCTGCTTCTCTCTGAGCTGCAAGCCGTACTGACTGATTTTAGAGCGTCTTTGTCCATGCTGTCCCGGTGCATACGGGCGCTTGTCGATCGCACTCTTTCCCGCCAATCTTCTTTCGCCTTTGAGTCCGAGACTCACACCGAGTCGGCGCTCTATCTTTTCTACTGGTCCTCTGTATCGTGCCATCTCGTCCCCTTATACTCGTCTTCTTTTGGGTGGTCTGCACCCGTTGTGCGGAAGCGGTGTTATATCTTTCATGAAGATCACTCTGATGCCTTCCGTCGCACCGACACTTTTTACTGCGGTTTCACGACCGCTGCCCGGTCCTTGAACCTTGATGCCGACCTCTTTTATACCATGCTCTTTCGCTTTGGCGAGAGCATCTTCAACAGCCTGCTGTGCCGCATAAGGAGTCGACTTTTTGCTACCTTTGAAGCCGAGTGATCCCGCACTGCTCCACGAAATAACGTTACCCGCTTCATCCGTTACGGTAATGACCGTATTGTTGTATGTCGCACTGATATAGACAACACCGCGTGCGATATTCTTTTTTACTATCTTTTTTCTGGTTGCTTTTCTTTTCGCCACTGCTTACTCCTTACTTGCTCGCCGCGCCGACAGTCTTACGCTTGCCTTTGCGTGTTCTCGCATTGGTTTTCGTTTTCTGCCCGCGTACCGGAAGACCGCGTCTGTGTCGAAGGCCGCGATAGCTGCCCAGATCCATCAGCGCCTTGATATCCATAGCCACTTTTTTTCTGAGATCCCCCTCGACCATATAGTTGTTCTGGATCTCGTTACGGATGGCGGCAGCCTCCTCCTCGCTCATCTCGTGAACTCTCTTGTCATAACTGATGCCGGTAGCATCCAGTATCTTTCTCGATGTAGTGAGCCCTATTCCGTAGATGTAGGTTAGAGCATACTCCAAACGCTTCTTTTTCGGTAGATCAACACCTGCAATACGTGCCATGCTTATCCTTGTCTCTGTTTGTGTTTAGGGTTTACACAGATGACGCGAACAATGCCTTTTCTCTTAATGATCTTGCACTTGTCGCACATCTTTTTAACCGATGGTCTGACTTTCATTATTAACTCCTTAGATACGCTTCAGGGCACTGCCGCTGAAGCTGCGCTACGCCGAGCTCTGCCCAGCGGAGGGCTCATGCGCGAAGCTACGCGCGTTTTGCCCACCTTGAGTGAATCCTGCTCTATGCCGGATCGAACGAATCAGTCTGCCGAATATACTTTATGCGGCACCTGTTTTACAGTAGCAAAGGCTGCGCCTTGCTCGTTGTTAAACCGCTAAAGACGATGCAAGCTTACACCTATATCTGATGCAGGCTGCTATCTTGCCTGACACGGTCTGTTTGCGGCAAAAATTGATATAGCTCGCAGAGTCTTCCTGCCTCTTGCCTGCATCGAATTTACCAGTCCTTCGAAAATATCTGACCAAAAAACAGACAGATACAAGCAGAGCAGAAAACAACTCTTCCAAAGAGCCAAAGCACTGAACAACAAATTCAAACGAGATGAATCTGTCCCCAAATTAGGTTTGACGAGCCGCTGCCAAACCGACCCTTGCATAAACAGTGCCGATTTATGCAAAACTCCTTCACATAGATGGAAAAGGGGATGAAATTTTACATTAAGGCAACTTACAGCTTACTTATACCTGTAAGTTATTCGCCCTTTGTCCAGACTATACGGAGTCAATTCGACTTTGACCTTATCACCGGGAAGAATCCTTATGTAGTGCATTCTCATCTTTCCGGCAATATGGCACAATACAACATGTCCGTTTTCAAGCTCCACCCGAAACATCGCATTGGGTAGCGCCTCTATAACTTTTCCGTCTATCTCTATAACATCATCTTTTGCCATTTTTCCTCCTTGCTTGGCCCCTTTTTACGGCCGAGACAATATTTCGGCCCTGTTTCCAACCACCGCGACCGTATGCTCGTAGTGGCTCCCTCTAAGACGGTCTTCGGAAACAACCGACCACTTATCCTCCAGTATTCTTGGAGTACCGCTCTTTTGACATATCATGGGTTCGAGGCAGAATACCATGCCGTTTTTTATCTTGGGTCCGCTTTTTGGTGATCCATGCTCCAGGTAGTTCGGAATTTCAGGCTCTTCATGCGGCTTTCTGCCGATTCCGTGTCCGCAAAAATTTAGCAGCGGAGTAAAGCCTCTCGATTTTATGAAATTCTCAAGCTCCAGGCTGAGCTCTTTGAAACGCATTCCCGGTCTGATAATCTCTATTGCATAGCTTAGTGCATCTTTCGCACATGCAATAAGTCGCCTATCCTCTTCCCCGATCTCTCCGACCGGAATGGTGATAGCCGAATCTCCGTACCATCCGTCAACCTCGCTGCCGATATCGAGTCCGAGGATGTCACCCTCCTTGACTTCTGTATCATCGGGAATTCCGTGAATGATGACTTCGTTCAAAGAGGTACAAACGGCGGCTGGAAAGCCGTAAAGACCCTTGAAGGACGGCCTTGCCCCTTTAGAGCGCAAGAACTCTTCCCCCATCGAGTCTATCTCTTTTAGAGTCATGCCCGGCTTGACAGACTCTTTAAGGTATTCGAGCGTCTCTGCGACGATCCTGTTTGCTCGCCGCAGTTTTTCAATCTCGGCGGGCTTGCGGATCGCTATCGACATCTACAGTCCCACCGCACTGAGTGTCTCATATCTGCTCATATATATCTGGGCCTCGATTTTGCGCATTGTATCGAGCGCTACCTGCACGACGATAAGTACCGCGGTTCCGCCGAAGTAGAAGGGCACTCCCATGCTCTTTACAAGTATCCAGGGAAGCGTCGAAATCAACGCCAGATAGATGGCTCCCCAGAATGTCAGCCTGCTCGCCACTTCATTCAGGAATTCCGCAGTATGTTCACCGGGACGCACACCCGGGATAAATCCGCCCTGACGCTTCAGGTTGTCTGCAATATCCTTGGCGTTGAAAACTATCGAAGCATAGAAATATGCGAAGAATATCACGAACAAAAACATCAGGAAGTTGAAGGTATAGCTGTTCGGGTTCAAAAAGTCCGATATCCTCTGAACGACCGGATTTGTCGAGGCCTGAAGAATCGTCGACGGAAACATCAAGATAGCTGATGCGAAAATCGGCGGTATGACGCCGCTAAGGTTTACCTTGATAGGTATATAGTTCATCACTCGCTTTTTCTGATTCTGCATCATTACCTTGCGGGAGTAGCTGACGGGAATCCTTCTTTCTCCAAGCTCGACATAGATAATGAAGCCGACAGTCAAAAGGATGATGGCAAGTATGGCGAGTACGACCAGGAAATTGAGCTCTCCTGTATTGACGAGGTTTATTGTACCTCCTATCGCCGAAGGAATTGATGAAACAATACCGGCAAAAATGATCAATGAGATACCGTTTCCTACTCCTCGCTGTGTAATCTGCTCACCGATCCACATCAGAAGCATCGTTCCGGTAAGCATAGAGAACGCGGCAATCGTAACGAAGGATGTAGTATCGATCATAATTGCGCTTTCGCCGCCTTTTCCGGTAAGACTCTGAAGCCCTATGGCAACACCTACCGCCTGAACGAGCGTTATACCGATTGTCGCATAACGAATGATCTGCATATATTTCGTCATACCGTCGCGCTCTTTTTTCATTTTCCCCAGTTCAGGAAAAGTCGCGGCAAGTAGCTCCATGATAATAGATGCGGTGATATAGGGCATAATACCGAGAGAGATTATACTCAGACGTTCGACGGCGTTGCCGCTGAACATATTGAACATACCAAGAGCATTGGAGGAGTTGGAGTCAAAGAACTCTTTGATGACATCGACGTTTACACCCGGAACCGGCACATATGCCAGTATCCGGTATGCCAGCAAAAATCCCAGCGTTATCAGGATTTTATTGACCAATGATCTAGTCATTGCTATTTTCCGCTGGTAGTGATGTGCTCGTCTTTGATTTTAGCGGCGAGCTCTTTTGCACCCTTGCCGATCAATTTAACGCGCTTGTGCTTGCCTTTGATTGAGTGGACAGTCAAAAGCGTCTCCATAGTAATTTCCGCAAGCTCCTTAATCGCAGGAAACCTTTCTATGTTGATAACATAGGGTTTCTCTATACGCGAATTGAAGCCGATTTTTGGAAGCCTTCTCTGAATAGGCTGCTGGCCCCCTTCGAACCCTCTTTTTCTTTTGTATCCGGTTCTGGACTTCTGCCCCTTGTTACCGCGGGTAGCGGTCTTTCCCATTCCGCTTCCCTGTCCTCGACCCACACGCTTGGAAACTTTGGTACTGCCTTGCGCCTTGGTTAGATTGTGAAGTGACATCGCTTATCCTTTGATCCGGCTTAGTG
>JAMONQ010000004.1 GCA_027065635.1 Campylobacterales bacterium
AAGCGGTATCAGAAGAAGCGAGAAGGTCTGTTCGTACCCTTCGTTTGAGAGGCGTTTGATGAAGTTTATATGGTATTCGACCAGACTCTTTAGAAGCTCCTTGTAGCCGAGGGTTTTTTCAGACATCCAACATCCTTAATCTCTTTTTCTATATAATAACACAAATCAGGTGCTTAAAAAGGGGCCGATTATGAAAAAACTCTTTATGCTGGCAGTTGCCGTATCCTTTTCGCTTTCACTTCAAGCAGGCGGATTCACGCTTGAAAGCGACGATCTTTCCGGACAGCTTACGATGGATCAGGTATACAACGGATTCGGATGCAACGGAAAGAATATCTCTCCGGAACTTTCATGGAGCGATCCGCCAAAGGGTACGAAGAGTTTCGCTGTAACGGTATACGATCCCGATGCACCGACAGGAAGCGGCTGGTGGCACTGGATCGTTTTCAATATTCCGGCCTCCGTGCATAAGTTGCCGGCAGGTGCCGGAGAACCGTCAGGAGAACTTTTGCCGAAGGGTGCCGTACAGAGCAGGACCGATTTCGGCAAAATCGGGTTTGGAGGTGCCTGTCCGCCGGTAGGCGACAGGGCGCACCGCTATATCTTTACCGTATATGCTCTCGATATCGAGAAGCTTCCGCTGGATGAGAACAGCTCGCCCGCACTTGTCGGATATATGCTCGAAAAGCATGCGATTGCGAAAGCCTCCTTGATATCCTATTACGGCAGATAGAGTATGGTACTCTATATTCTTGCCGCACTTTTTTTATTGGTGACGGCGGTTCTGCTATGGCGCGCATACAGATCGGACGGGGAACTTTCGACACTCGTTTTGGGGGTAGTTTTTATCTGTACAGTTCTCTTTTACAGCAGCTTTACCAAAAGTATGATCGTATACAAGCCTATCATGGTTTTGCATATAGCGTTGACGCTTTATAGCTGGTATGGACTCTATTTGTATCTTCTGAAGAGGCGGATCGATCTATATGCCATACTCTCGCCGCTGGGCTCGATAGCACTCTTTTTTCTCGTTGCATTCTATTTCAAGGAGCAGTAGGTTTGAGTGAACGGATCGCGGCCATAGATGTGGGTCTAAAAAGGATTGGGACAGCCATCGCTCTCGATGGTGAAACCGTTTTGCCGCAAAATGCGATTTTACGGAAAAACAGAAATCAGGCCGCAAGAGACGTCGATCTGTTTTTGAAAGAGTGGCGTATAGATCTGCTTGTAGTAGGCATCCCGCTAAGCGGTAGCAGTGCCGAAGAGATGCAACAGCGTATTCGACACTTCGTTTCACTGCTTATGTTCGATGGGAAGATAGAGTATATGGACGAATACGGAACCAGTATGGAGGCGGCCGAAATGATGAAAGGGGTGAGCCGTCAAAGAAGAGACGGAAAGCTCGATTCTGTGGCCGCCGGTATCATTTTGGAGCGCTATCTTCAAAGTCGTAAGTGAGCAGATCTCTTTGCTGCGCCTCTTCGGGTAGCTCCTCTTTGAAGAGTACCACCCTGTTTCTGCCGCTCTTTTTCGCCTTGTAAAGAGCGATGTCGGCGTACTTGATCGCCTCTCTCAGGCTTTCAGTCTCTTCCGGATAGAAGCTTACACCGATAGAGACCGTGGCCGTTATCTTTGTCTCTCCGACGGATACCGGTATTTTGGAAAAGAGCTTTCTTATCTTTTCGGCCACATTCAAAGCCCCTTTCGGCTTGGCTTCGTGAAGAAGAACGACAAACTCTTCTCCCCCGTATCTGGCCGCAATATCGGAGCTTCTGGTTTCGTGGTTTATTGTCTCTACAAGAAGCTTGATAAATGTGTCTCCTATATCGTGGCCGTATGTGTCGTTGATCATCTTGAAGTTGTCTATATCGAGCATCATCACCGCATATCTCGTCTTTTGTCTGCTTCCTTGTCTGTTTATTGTCTCTATGGTCTCTTCGAGGAACTTTCGGTTGTAGAGTCCTGTCAAACCGTCTCTTAGGGATCTCTCTTTGAGTTTTTGCATCAATATCTTGCTCTCTATGACCGGCTTGCTGTTTTCGAGATAGTACATAAGCACAGTCTCCTCTTTTTTGCAGATATTGATCCTCTCCTTGTCGTTTGCGAGCATCATGATCACGACGCTACGGCTCTGGGAGACGTCGTATGAGATACAGTAGTAGAATTTGTAAGTAGAGCCGTAGCCCGGGCAGATTTGCGGATACATGTCGGAGAATACGCTGCTTTTTGTTCTGTAGGCCCTGCAAAGCTGCGCATCTTCAAGCGTGGCCGCTCTACACGGGTTCTCGCCCTTGCTGCTGTATACGACCCTTCTGCTGTTTCTGTCGCTGTCTACATCGAATATCGCTATCGCTTCAGGGGAGGCTATCTCTTCTATGACCGATGCGAGCCTCATATAGATCTGATCTACATCGGTATCGAGCTCAATGGTATTTTTGAAGCGGTGTATATCGGATAGCATATCTATGGTGTGGGTCGCCTTTTCCAGCGGGTCTTCACAATACCCTGTAGATCCTTTGAGGAATATGGCGAGCTTCTTTTCGATCTTGCCGACAGTCTTGTTGAACTTGTCTATGAGTTCGTTATACCGCTTCGCGATCGCACTGATGTCGCTGCTTTTGATATCGGTAGGTACTTTGAGACTGAAATCTCCGTATTTGGCCCTTTTCAAGGAGGCTTCGAGCCGTTTGAAGAAGAGGATATAAGGAGAGACCGTATATTTGATCGCTATCATGGAGAGTATTATGAATACGATTGTTATAAGCGCTATTTTTCCGAGTGTCTGCAAGCCTTCGGCGCGCAGATCGCTGATATCGAACTCGAGACTGATCGCTCCAAGGACATCACCCTCTTTGGCCTTGTGGCACTGGAGGCAGTCGATCTTTCCTTTGGAAGTGGCTGTGTAGGGGATAGTGACCCGTAAAACGGCGTTGTCCAGATCTTCGTAGAATCTGTCGATCTCCTTACCGCTTTCAAGTACCTCGTTGTCGATTTCGTCTCTTGGCATCTCGTTGGATAGCCCCTGCCCATACTGCTTGTTGACAAGATCGGATCTGACGATCCAGAGCTTTTTCACCCCCTTGCTTGAAGACATCATATCCAAAAAGTATTCACGTCCGTCCATCATATCGTTGATCATGTGCGCCGTAAGACCGTCTCTTACGAGCTCAGCGGCCATATGGGCTTTGTCTATGGCACTCTTGTAGGAGTAGCTTCTGAAGTTGAGTGCGGCATTGATCATTATGGCCGCGGCAAACAGAGTGAAAATGGTTATAAAGAGAATGAATAGTTTTCGTTTGGTTTCCATAATCTTTTCTATATCGTCACAAAAAGGTTTTGATTGAGTCCTCTACAACTCTTCAAACCCGGCTATCACGGGTGCATGATCGCTGGGAGTGGGGGTTCGGCGCCTTCTGGTCCAAAGATCCACTTCCGCCGAAAGACATAGGTCGCACAGCTCTTCGCTCGCAAGGATGTAGTCTATACGCATCCCTTCGTTTCGCCATATCGCCGCTGTTTTGTAGTCCCACCATGTGAAGGTACGCTCGTTTGGATGAAGCTTTCTGAAACAGTCGCAAAAACCGCTCTTCAGCAGACGCTTGAGTTTTTGTTTCTCTTCCGGCAAAAATCCGACAGCTCCGTCGAAAACATCTGGATCGTATACATCAAGATCGCTCAGTGCTACATTGAAGTCACCGCAGAGGATGACCCTTTTTCTCTCTTTCAAGAGAGAGTCGGCGTACTCTGTCATTGCGTCGTAAAATTCCATTTTGTAGTCGTATCGCTCCTCTCCCGAAGCACCGCCTCTTGGTATATAGCAGTTAAGCAGCACGGTATCGCCGATTTGCGCCTCTATCAGCCGCTTTTGTCGATCCAGAATTTCGTTTTCAAATTCGCTCTTTATCGATGAGAGCGGAAGTTTCGAGCAGATCGCGACTCCGTTTAGACGTTTCTGGCCGTTGACGGCACACTGATATCCCAGATTTTCGAACGCTTCAAAGGGGAACCGCTCCGATTCGCACTTGATCTCCTGCAGGCAAAGTATATCGACACTCCTTTTTTCCGTTAGCCACCTGACGATCAGATCTATACGGGAGCGGATCGAGTTTACGTTGAAGGTGCAAAGAGTAACGGCCATATCGTTTTCAATCTTTGAGCATATCGTTCATCCGTTTTGTATCCGGGTGTTCGTTTGGATCCCTTTTGGGCTTGCGAAGCTCCCATATCAGCGTCGCGATGAGACCTGTCGCGATGAGTACGATTGCGGTGATCTTTATCCAGAACTCCTGCGGCATAGATACTCCTTCGTCGGTTGTTTTGCAATCTGGTATAGAAGAATTTTATCCTAAACCGCCATCGGCACTGCTATAAAATCAGCATGGCGTCGCCGTAACTGTAAAAGCGGTACCTCTTTTTGATAGCTTCATTATACACTTTCAGTGTCTCGTTTAAGCCTAAAAAAGAGGCAACGAGCATAATGAGCGTAGACTTTGGAAGGTGAAAGTTGGTAAGAAGATGGTCGACACGTACAGGAGGGTTGCCCGGATGCAAGAATAGATCGCACGTTCCGCTCGCTCTTGCTGTGCGGGCGTAATACTCCACGGTTCGTGCCACGGTCGTTCCGATGGCGAGTATCTCTTTTTCGGAGTCGATCATTTGCAGTGTTTTGGACGGTATACGGTAGTACTCGCTGTGCATGGGATGATCGGTGATATTTTCGGCTTCGACGG
>JAMONQ010000005.1 GCA_027065635.1 Campylobacterales bacterium
GGAGCGCACTCGTCGGCACTGTGAAGCGGATACAAAAATATAAAAGCGGATACGAGAAATCCTAAAAAAACTCTCCTGGCATCCAATACGTTTCCTCCACCTTTCCTGCCGCTACAGACTCATCGCGGCCGCTACCGTTACAGCACTTTCGCTCCTTAGTACTATCGGTGTATCCACTCCATATATCGGCCTCTTTGCGAAAAGTTTTCTCTCCTTCTCGTCAAACCCCCCTTCGCAACCGATAAGGATAGACTCTACTCCTGCTTCACACGACAAAGGCACCCCGCCGAAATCGAGCACTGCGCTCTTTGGATAGCGCAGTAGATACTCCTCTGTCGAACCCAAGATCTCCAGCTCCATCAGTTCGCTTCTGCCGCACTGCTGGGAGGAGTTGATCAGAATACGCCTCATCCGCTCCATATCGATACGGAAGTTTTTCTGACTTCTTGCGCAATAGACGAAAGAGATTTTCGCCACCCCGAGCTCGTTAAGCAAAGGAAGGCTCTTTTCGACCGTTTTGGGATCTACGGTGCACCACCCTATATGCAGATATCTGCGCGGCATCACCCTGCGGCTCTCTTTTCGCTCGAGAAGCAGTGTAGCCTCTTTTTTCGAGACTCTCTCTATCTTGTAGAAATAGATAGAGTCATCTTCCAGATTGCGCAAAGCGATTGTTTCATCCCTTTTGTGCCGACGAACCTTGAACAGGTATCTGTAAACGTCCCCCTCCACGTCGACTATCGTCGCTCCGGCGTCAGGATGGTATAAAAACTGCATATCGCCTCCCTATGAAAGCTGCGGTGCAATGCCTCCGACCATCAAAATCCACAAAAGTTCGAAAATATAGTAGCGAAGAGCTCTTTTTCTGAACTTTTCAAAACATTCACTCTCCGGTCTGGCCCGTTTCAGATCGAGGTGACGTCTCGTCTCGAGCGTTATCAGGGCGAGGGATGCGGCGATCATCGTGATGATCTTTATCGTAAAGCCGGTCTGTACGACCGCCATAAAGATCATTCCCGTAAAAATCACCATGCTAAGCACCGTAGACCACGCCGTCGCCTGGATTCTCAAATACTTTCTCAATTTTCTGTCATCTTTTTGGGAAAGTATCACCGCAATATTCGAGGCGATTATAAGCGCCAAAACCACTACCGAAGCTATATGTATCTGCAATGCCATCGTTTCCATAAGAGGGATTGTACTATAATCGCAATAAAAACCGGCATTGCCGCCTCCAAAAGGGTAGTAGATGGTATCGATAACCGAAGCTCTGGATCTAATACACTCGAACGTAAAAGCTGTACATACTGAAATTCTGCCGATCGAATCGTCACTCGGATATGTGGCGGCGGAGCATATCCATGCGAAGTTCGATCTGCCCCGTTTCGACAACTCCGCAATGGACGGATATGCCGTTACGATGGCGGACGCCGGAGGGATCATAGAGCCTCAGCCCACCATTTTTGCCGGAGATAAAAGCGATACGAAGGTAACAAAAGGGTGCGGTGTAAAGATTATGACCGGCGCAGTTATACCGGATGGCGCGGATGCGGTAATCCCTGTCGAAGATACAAAAGAGAGCGAAGAGGGTATACACCTGCCGCAGACGATAAGAAGAGGGGCCAATATACGCAAAAGGGGGGAAGATATCGCAAAAGGAGAGCGCATCGTCGAAGCCGGCGACATAATAGATGCATACTCGATATCGCAGCTTGCGAGCCAGGGGATCACACATCTGAGACTCTACCGAAAACCTGTCGTTACAGTCTTCGCCACAGGACATGAACTGCGTATGCACTATGAGAGTGTAGAAGATCACCAGATCTACAACTCGAATGCTCCCACATTCATTGCCAGATCCATAGAGCTCGGCTGCGAAGCCCGTTTTACCGGCACGACCGCCGATACGATGGAGTCTATCAGGGAGCAGATCGCAGCTTCACTCGATAGCGATCTCATAATCACCAGCGGAGGGGTGAGCGTAGGGGATGCCGACTTTACGAAAGAGGCCTTTTTCGAACTTGGAATGGAGGTACTCTTTGAAAAGGTGAATATCAAACCGGGCAAACCGACTACGGTAGGCCGGATAGGAAAAAGCTGGATAATCAACCTGCCGGGAAATCCCCTCGCCGCGGCGGTAAACTTCGAACTCTTCGCCCGCTCGATCATCCGCCGTCTAAGAGGAGAGAACAGACCGTATATAGCACCTGTAACGACAGTCTGCAAAAGGGATATTTCGATAAAACCGGGAAAATACACACTCTTGCTTGGAAAATTCGATACAGACGGCTTCGAAACTTTGCCAAAACAGGGGCCCGGCATGGTGAGCCCGCTCAAAGATGCGGACGGCATGATAGCCGTCACGCCGCAAACAGAGTTCATTCCTGCCGGCTCGGAGGTGAAGTTTTTGCCCATTCACTCACAAAGAGGGTCCGCAAAGAGCTTGAGCATCTTCACTTCAGTTTAGAGATATACTCTGAAAGCTCCTCCATCTGCTCCCGGCTCAAAGAGTTCACCTGGCCTGCCATGATACTCTTCATAGCTCCGCCGAAAGTGCCCTCTTTGTAACCGTTCATCTTCTGTAAAAGCTCCTCTTTGCTCTGACCGCCTATCACACCGCTTTTACCGAGAGCCCGTTTTTCACCCTTGGCTCCGTGACAGCCTGCGCACTTGGATTTGTAAAGAGTCTCGGCACCGTTTTCCTGCGGCTTTGCGAGATTCTCGCTCGCGACTGCGGATACGGCGGCAGCCTCCTCTTTCACACTTTCGGCGATTTCCGAAGCTCTCTTTTTAACCTCTTCGACAACCTCTTCGGCTTTGGCGGAAACCGGTACCTCTTCTCGACCACTTCCGGCAGTCGCAGCGGCCTCTTTTGCACTCTCTTTTGACACTTCCAGGTTCCGATCGCTCTGCGTAGAGCGATCGGCCTCTTCGGAAGCCTGCTCCGTAACGGGAGCCGTGACACTATCTTGCGCCAAATGGTCACTCTCTTTTTTTTCGCATCCGCCAAAAACCAGAAGCATCGCGACGGCACCGCCTATCAATACTTTGTACTTCATCCCAACTCTCCTTTCCTTTACCCTTTTGTATTCAGTGCAATACTATGCTCTGTCCGCTTAAAAAGCGCTTCCGCAAAGCTCTCTCTTTTTCAACGAAAACCAACCGGCCTTATACCGCCTGCGGATTTACAAATCTCTTCCCCTCAAGAAGCGCTCTGAACATTTCAGGATCGCTCCACTCCTGCATTACTCTCTCGGAAAAGATCACCCGGGTCAAATCCACGGGAGCGAGATGCTTGCCGTAGGCATCCTCTCTATCCGCTTCGGCATATCCGGTCTCCGTCTCGTGCACCACTACACGCTCCAGGACAACATCGCTCTCCTCGTTTACCATGTCTGTCTGCTTCAATACCCTGTCTATCAGGACGAAAAAGAGACGCGCATACTGCTCGGCAGAGGGATTCAGAGGTATCTGCACCCACCTTTCGCTCCACTTTTTCATATCCTCAAGATACTCGGGATCGTCACCGCTCCATAGAGTAATGGCATGATCGAAAGAGTCTATAAACTCTTTTATCATCCCCTTGGTCAATCCGAAATCGTAAACCATCTGCCCCGCATCGAGCCCCGAAGAAGAGAGTATCAACTCTACCTTGTAAGAGTGGCCGTGAATACTTCTGCTGCAACGCCTTGTCGTACAGCCGCGTACAATATGGGCATTTTCGAACCTGAAGAGTTTTCTTATTCTCATCTTCTCTCCTCTCTGCTCCATAGGCGCACCTGAAGCCTGTCACTGTATATGTAGCCGTTGCGCATACACAGCTTCACTACCGCTTCGGCATTTTCCTGCAGCTCTTCCAGATCGCTGCCGAGCGGCATACAGTATACCTCGTTATCGAACTTCATGGTTATTCGCGCGATCTCGTCACCGCCGCCTCTCTCCGCGAGCGATCTGTCGAGCGTAAACTTGAAAAAGGAGTCCTTGGTCCTTGTTGCGAGCACTTCGATTGCGCTCGGGGATATGCGCTTGTGTTCCGGCTCCTTGCTGTTGGAGAGCTTTACTGCCATAGCGAAGGTGATATGTTCGTAAAAAGGATCCCTTCTAAGAGGCGGTGCAATCGTGGCGTTGGTCTCCACGGTAACCCTGTAACCGCCGAATACGAGACGCTCGAGCAGCTCTCTGTATAGCGGATGATCTACATAGATCATCGGCTCTCCGCCGGTGATCACGATATCGGGACGATAGCTTAGTGTATCTTCGTAGCTGAAAATTATCTCTTCGAGCTCCTCCATACCGTATATCGGGCGCCACTTTTTGGCATACACCCCGGAGTATACGGCGCGCACGGTATCGCACCCTTGCAGCGACCTGCCGTCCACCGTATAGATGCCGAAGCCGGGACAGCGAAGATTGCATCCGCCGAAGCGCAAAAAGATGGAAGGGGTTCCGCTGTACCTTCCCTCGCCCTGGATCGAGAAGAAGTGCTCCACTAAAAAGAGTCTCTTGCCGTCATCTGCCAAGATCGTCACCCTCCCGTCTCGTAGAAGGCCCTCGAAGACTCCTCGAGGCTCTCGTCGCTCCAGCGATTCTTCTCCGGCTTGTCTCGCAGAACCTGCCTGAGAATCTCGGCGGCACTATCTATGTCACCGGCTTTGACGGCATCGCGTATACTCATC
>JAMONQ010000006.1 GCA_027065635.1 Campylobacterales bacterium
AGATTGTGGGAAATCTATTTCGGCTGGTGCTCCCTTTTATTGTATTGCTGCTGCTTACCGGGCTCGTGATGGGGTTGGCGATAGGTGCCGAGGGGACTCGCTCCGGAGCCTTCGTACATATGAAAGAGGCGATCTGGACGGTTATGACTGTAAATTATGCGATGATGGTGAGGCGCAGAAACGTAGCCGAACGCTATTTTCTTTCCGGCGATCTGGCCAACGCCGCCAGGACAATGGCTCCGGTCGCTAAAATCATGCTTCCTCTCAATATATTTTTGGGCCTTGTCGCGCTGGCGGCCGGTATCGCCCTGAGAGGTTTTTAGTTACATGATTTTGCTCGGCTCCTCCTCTTCTACCCGTGCCGAAATTCTAAGAAGCAGAGGTATAGACTTCAAGCAGGCGGAATGCGGATTTGACGAGGATAGCGTCACGCACAAGCGGCCGGAACATTTCGTCTACCATGCAGCCATGGGAAAGATGCGTCTGTGTGAATCGAAGTACGGCCTTTCTGTACCGATTCTGTGTGCGGATACCATTGTAACGGCTCACGGCAAGATATTGAGAAAAGCATCAAACGAAGCGGAGGCGCGCAAGATTTTACAGATGCAAAGCGGCAGCGAAGTCGCCATCATCACCTGTATGGTATACAAGTCGGAAAACATCGCCTTTATAGACCTTTCAAAGACCCTCTATCGTTTTGCGCCTTTCGTGCAGGAGGATCTGGAGCGCTACATCGAAAGCGGCAAGTGGCGCGGCAAGGCCGGAGCCTGTATGGTAGAGGGGTTTTGCAAGCCGTATATACGCTCCGTGGAGGGATACGAGTCGTGTGCCATGGGGCTTACGATAGAGAAGCTCGAACCGTGGCTCAAGGAGTCGGTATGACAGGCTCTGAACGAAGCTTTTATACGAGAGAGCTTGCAGCTTTGAGCCGTCTGGGCAGATTTCGCGAACCGTCCGGGATCGATCCGGCCGCTATCGATATGGCTTCCAACGACTACCTGGGACTGGCCCACAGGAAAAAGCTCTTGAAAAAGGCTTGCAAACGGCTTTTTGAATACCCCTGGCATGCACCGAAATCATCACTCTTTGTAGGCGGCCACCATCCGATCCACAGAGGTTTCGAGCAGGCTCTTTGCAGAGCGAACGGTTTCGAGTCCGGTATCGTGGCGGGAAGCGGATTTTTGGCGAATCTGGGGCTAATAGAGGCGCTTGTCAGAAGAGAAGACACCCTTTTTATAGACGAAAGCTACCACGCCAGCGGTATGATGGCGACCAGGCTGGTACAAGGAAGAGTTGTAACCTTCCTGCACAACGATCCGCAGGATCTGATAGAGAAGCTGGCAAACACTCCGGTAAAAGGGCGCAGGATCGTCGCCGTCGAAGGGATCTACTCGATGGAGGGGGATCTTTTGAAAAGGGAGTTTTTCGAAATAGCGGAGTGGTTCGATATGCTGATGATAGTGGATGAAGCCCACAGCAACGGAACGGTCGGTGAGCGGTTGCTGGGAGTCTTTGACCACTACGGCATAAAGCCCGGTACGCGCCATATAAAGATGGGAACTCTCGGAAAGGCTTACGGCAGCTACGGTGCATATATACTCGGATCAAAAGAGGTGGTCTCCTTTTTGCAAAACCGTGCAAAACCGCTGATTTACGCCACTGCGCCTTCGCTTTTCGATATCGCGCTTGCCCATGAGGGATTCGAGTATATATCGAAGCGGCAAAAAAAGCTTGGAAAAAAGATCGAAAAGCTCAAGAGTGTGGCCGAAGCGGCGACCGGCAGAAGGCCGGACGGTATGATAGTTCCGCTTCCGATGCCTGATATTGCTACGGCCATGCGTCTTAAAAGAGTACTCAAGGAGAGCGGTTTTGAAGTGGGGGCTATACGTCCGCCTACCGTCAAGCATCCGATTCTGCGGATTATTTTGCGAACATCGGTTAAAGCCAAATCCTACGAGAAGCTCTTTGAAAAGATCGACGAGGCGTTGAATGGGTAAATTCGTCTGCCGCTCGTTACAGATAGAAAAAGAGGGCAGAAGATATGTAGACATCTCCTTTTCCATCTGCCGTTCTCTGGCTCTTGTGGGTGAAAGCGGCAGCGGCAAGAGTTTGACTCTAAAAGCCCTTTTGGGTATGCTACCGGCCGGATTTACGGCTCGGCTGGAGTGCGAAAGCGACTTTGAACCGGTAAGGGGCAAGACGCTGGCGTATGTGCCTCAAAATCCCTTTACTGCTCTATCGCCGCTGACGAAGATCAAGGATCAGTGGATACTCTTTCGCGAGCGTGCGCCGCAGATGATGGAGCAGGTGGGGCTCGATCGGGCCTTGCTCGATCGCTTCGTACCGGAGCTCTCCGGAGGGCAGCTTCAGCGTATAGTCATAGCTATGGCTCTCTCTGCTGAGCCGAAACTGCTGCTTCTGGACGAGCCGACTACGGCACTCGATGCGGAACTTAGAGGGATGATAGTCGATCTGCTTCTTCGGCTTCAGAGCCGACTCGGCTTCAAAATGCTTTTCGTAACCCACGATATCGCAACTGCCAGAAAACTTTGCAGCGAGATCACCGTTATAAAAGAGGGGCGTGTAATCGAAAGCGGCTCTATGCGGGATGTAATCGAAAATCCAAAAACGGACTATACAAAAGCGCTGATCGAAGCAAACTTTGCAAACCGGGAGTTTAGAGAATGAGGTTTTTATTCGGATTGATCTTCAGGCTTTCCGTACTTGCCGTTTTGGCAGCGGTCGGATATCTGGTCTATCTCTATTTCGAAATCGGCCATGAAGTGCGTCCGCTGATAGACTACAATCCTGCAAAAACTACACAGATATACGACAGAAACGGCGATCTGGTAGCCAATGTGTTTGAAAAGGAGCATCGCATATACGTCCCCTACGACGAGATCCCCGGAAGAGTCATAGAGGCTTTGGTGGCCATCGAGGATACGATGTTTTTCGAGCATCACGGGGTGAACCCGGAGGCGATCTTTAGAGCGCTCATCAAAGATATAAAAGCGAGAAAGCTTGTCGAGGGTGCTTCCACTCTGACGCAGCAGCTCGTGAAATCCACTCTTCTTACCCGTGAAAAGAAGATCGAGAGGAAGATAAAAGAGGCGCTTCTTTCAATACGTCTTGAGATGCTGCTTACAAAGGAGCAGATACTCGAACGCTATCTCAACGCGATATTTTTCGGTCACGGCTACTACGGTATCAGAACCGCGGCACTCGGCTATTTTCGCAAGGATCTCGATGAGTTGACGCTCAAGGAGATAGCGGTACTGGTTGGTTTGCCGAAAGCTCCGAGCGCATACGATCCGACACGCCACTATGCAAATGCGATGGCCCGTGCGAACAGGGTACTCGAGCGTATGCGAACGCTCGGCTGGATAGATGAAGCCGCATATTTGAGCGCCATAAAGGAGGCTCCGAAAGTTTACGACGATACTTTGACCAAAAACAGAGCCCCCTATGTAGTCGATGCCGTCATAAACTCTCTATCCAAAGAGTTTCCAGATATCAGGCGCGGAGGATACAAGATAGAGACGGCGATTGATCTCGAGTATCAGCAGATGGCCAGAAAAGCGTTGAAGTACGGGTATGAAGCATACTGGAAGCGGCACGAGAGTGATGAGAACATCTCAAAAACGTTCAACGGAGCGATGGTCGTTCTCGACGGCAGAAGCGGGGATATTCTCGCGCTTCTTGGAGGGGTGGACTATGCAAAGAGCCCTTTTAACAGGGCCATATCTTCCAAAAGGCAGCCAGGCTCGGCTTTCAAGCCTTTCATATATCAGACCGCACTCAATCTCGGCTACAATCCGGCAAGCAGAGTACCGGATATAGCCCGTACCTACCGCTTTGAGGAGGGGGATACCGAGAAGCTGTGGAAGCCCAAGAATTACGAAAAAGACTACAAGGGGATGATCACCCTCGAAGAGGCTCTGGTGCACTCCAGGAACCTAGCGACAATCAATCTTGTCAATGAGATAGGCATTATGACCCTTCACAAGAAGCTCGAAGTTTTCGGTATAAAGGATCTGCCTTACAATCTCTCCATAGCGCTGGGCAACATCGCGCTTTCGCCTCTTCAGATGGCCAGACTCTATACGGTATTTGCCGATATGGGAACTCTACATGAGCCGAGACTCGTAACGAAAGTCTATAGTAGCGACGATAAACTGGTAAAGCGTTTCGAGCCTAAGAGCAAGCGTGTCTATCCAAAGGCGCAAGCCTATTTGATGGTGAGTATGCTAAGGGATGTGGTAAGGCGCGGCACGGGAAGAAACGCAAGGGTTCGCGGTATGGATGTAGCCGGCAAAACCGGAACGACGAACAAGAGTGTCGATACATGGTTCTGCTCCTTTACCCCCGATATAGAGGCTATCGTATGGTTTGGAAACGACGACAATACGCCGCTGGCCAAAAAGGAGACCGGAGGACGGACTGCCGCGCCTGTTGTCAGGGTCTTTTACAGCGAGCTTGTACGGAAGCATCCGGAGTTCAAAAGAAAATTCGAAGAGCCGGAAGGTGTTTACCATGTAAAAAGAGAAGGGCGGGATCTTATCTATACTGATATTTCCGTTCTTCCCGGCGAGGAGGCGACACAACCGGAAGAGGATATACTCTTTTAGCAATTTTCAAAGGAGACTTTCGCCGGTTTTTTACCGCTCAAGAT
>JAMONQ010000007.1 GCA_027065635.1 Campylobacterales bacterium
CAGCTGGAATCTTCTTAAAGGCAACAGTGCCCAAAAGAGTGTCCACATAAAGATAGACGCGGTACGCCCTTCGGCTTTTGTGATCGACAACTCCTACAGTATCCGGCAGGGCGGAAGCGCTCTTGTCGTATTCAGCGCCAGGGACGAGAACCTCGCAGATGTCTGCATAAAGACCTCTTTCGGCAAGACGTTTAAGGCTGAACCTTTTTACAAACCCGGATACTACGCGGCTCTGATCGCCTGGCCGGTACCTGAAAAGAGCTTCAGGGCCTGGGTCGAAGCTACCGACCTCGCCGGCAACAAAACGAAAGCGCACATACCGATCTTTATAAAAAAGTATAAATATCGACGCTCCACCATACACCTCAAAGATAGTTTTTTGAACGGAAAGGTAGCAGATCTGGCTATGCAGTTCGACGAGACCGCCAATGTGGAAGATCCGGTGGAGAGATTCAGAATCATCAACGAAGAGGTTCGGGCCAAGAATGAAAAACTCATACATACCCTCGGCTCGAAGATTTCAGACCAGCTTATCAGGCGCTGGAGTGTAAAACCCTTCTATCCGCTGAAAAACGGGAAAAGAGTCGCCAGTTTCGGGGATCATCGCTTCTACTACTACAAAAACCGGCTCGTAAGCGAGTCGTACCATCTCGGGATAGATCTGGCAAGTGTCAAGATGGCACAGATAAAGGCTTCCAATCCGGGGCGTGTCGTCTACTCCGGATATAACGGTATATACGGAAACATGCCTATGATAGACCACGGTATGGGGCTCTATACCATTTACGGCCACTGCTCTTCTGTCGATGTAGCGGAGGGCGACGAGGTTGCAAGGGGTGAGGCGATAGCGAAAACCGGAAAAACCGGTCTGGTGCTGGGGGACCATCTTCACTTTGGAATAGTGGTGCAGGGAGTGGAGGTGCAGCCTTTGGAGTGGATGGATGCCGGATGGATCCGCGACAACGTCACCAGCGTTTTCCAGAGTGCCAGAAAGATAATCGATCGACGCGGCGAATAGAGTTATGGTATAATGGGTTGCAGATTGTCGTAATCTATTGAAGAGTTTTTATGAATAATAATGGTGTTTTACACCGCATGCCCTTTTCCTTTCCGGAAGAGAGGATGGAGGTAGCAATATAATGATCAAACAACGGACTATAGCGAGACCGGTAGAGAGTGTAGGTATCGGTCTGCACAAGGGCAAACCTGTACGATTGCGTCTGGAACCGCTCGATGCTGGAAACGGCATTCTCTTTTACCGAAAAGATAAAGGCGTGACAATACCGCTCTCTCCGAAGTATGTAGTCGATACCCAGATGGCTACGGTAATAGGGAAGGATGGAGCCAACGTATCCACGATAGAGCACTTTCTGTCTGCTCTGTATGCATACGGGATAGACAACATGCGCGTAGTGCTCGACGATGCCGAGATGCCTATCATGGACGGGAGTGCGGCGAGTTTTTGCATGATGCTCGATGAGGCCGGTATCGAGGAGCAGGATGCAGGAAAAGAGATATTGCGGATAAAAAAAGAGGTAAGGGTACAATCAAACGGCAAGTACGTATCTTTAAAGCCATCCGAAACCGCATACTTTGACTTTACCATCGATTTCGACCACCCTGTGATTTCGCGCCAGCACCGCCGCTTTACATTTTCAAAACAGGGTTTTACCCGTGAAATATCGAGGGCGCGTACGTTCGGATTTTTAAGGGAGGTCCAGTATCTTCGAAGTAAAAATCTCGCACTCGGAGGGAGTCTGGAGAATGCTATAGTGCTTGATGATACGAAGGTCCTCAATCCGGAAGGGCTTCGTTTCGAAGATGAGTTTGTAAGGCACAAAATTCTTGATGCGATGGGTGATATGAAGCTGCTCGGCAGGCCGATTCTGGGCGGATATGAAGCCTTTGCGGGAAGCCATGGCCTCAATCACGAGCTTACCCTTGCGCTACTTGCGGATCCTGAAGCTTACGAGATAGTGACTCTGCAGGTGCAAGAGAGCAGAGAGTTCGCAAGGAGTTTTGCGTAGAGTGAAAGAACGCGGGGAAACGGAACTTCTCATCATAGGTGTGACGTCACCTATAATAGCGGCCGTTTACACTGACGGCAGACTCGTCGAGACGCTTGTCGAAGAGGGGAAGAGTTCCGAGGTGTTGCCGCCCCTTTTGCAAAAAATAGTATCAAACCGTAAGCTTGCTGCCATATATTACGCCAACGGTCCCGGCAGCTTTATGGCGATCAAGGTGACTTATGTGATGGCAAGAAGCCTCTCTATCGCTCTTGACATTCCTCTTTACGGAACGGATGCCTTCGCATTCAACGCAAACAGGCCGATCAAGGCGGTAGGAAAGAGCTGTTTTGTAAAGGAGAACGGCGAAATATCGATACGCGCCGAATGTCCGGACGTGTCATCCTGTTTTGTGCCGCCAAAGCGACTCGACCGCTCGATTTTTTCCAGAGAGTGCGAACCCCTATATATACTGCCGGCTGTCTGATTCGCGTTTTGGAAGCCCTCTTTTAGTTAAAATGTAATACAATTGCGCCAATTGATTTCAGGAGTGATATTTGATTATCAGTGTACCTGCCACAAGTGCAAATCTGGGACCGGGCTTCGATACGCTGGGGCTCTCTTTGTCCCTGCGCAATCGGGTACACATACAGCCCTCCAGATTTTTCAGTGTCTCGATCAAGGGAGAGGGAGCGACGAACCCGAGACTAAAGGGAAACAATCTCTTCATCAATATATTCAACGATCACTATCGCCACCTAACAGGCAAAAAGGGTATATTCCGTTTCAAGTTCTACAACCAGATTCCACTTTCAAGAGGGCTCGGCAGCTCATCCGCGGTGATCGTCAGCGCTATAGCGTCTGCATACAGTGCCGCAGGCGTCAATATATCCAAAAGAAAGCTCTTGAATCTCGCACTCTACTACGAACATCATCCGGACAATATAACTCCGGCCGTAATGGGCGGATTCAATGTCGCAGTTGTAGAAAACAGAAAAGTGTATAGCCAGAAAAAGCGTATTCCCGGCTACCTGAAAGCTGTCGTGGTGATACCGGACAAACCTATATCGACGGCTCACTCGAGAACGACGCTTCCAAAGAGCTACCGTAAAGAGGATGCGATCTACAACCTTTCTCACTCCTCTTTGCTTACCGCATGCTTTTTCAATGAGTCGTGGGAGCTTTTGAGAGTGGCGGCAAGAGACCGCTTCCACCAGACGGCACGCATGAAAAACCTGCCCGAACTCTTTGAAGTGCAGAAGATCGCTATCGACCACAATGCCCTTATGAGCACGCTTTCAGGGAGTGGTTCGACCTTTTTCAACATGACATACAAGGATGACGCGCAGTCGCTTCTGGAGAAATACAGAAGACGTTTTCCGAATTTTAAAAGTGCCGTTTTCGATTTCGATAACGATGGAGTTCTCTTTCGAGATTAGAGAGCTATTCAACGCCGAGAATGCGGGGTTGTATGAACCATTTTATTTTGGTATAATTGCACGATTATGTCCGATCCGGTTAGAATGTGCATCCATTGCCGCGGCCGCTACTTGCAGGCTCAGCTTATACGGCTACAGTGTCAAAACAATCAGATACAACCATTTCAGGGGTATGGAAGAAGTTTCTATCTTTGCCGTACCTGTATCGACGACAGAAAGCTTGGAAAGCGGTTGGCGAAACTGTGCAACAATCGAACCTACTTAACGGAAGCATTGGGCGAACTACTAAAGGAGATGACAGCGAATGGATAAAGTACGCATCCATGAAATAGCGAAAGAACTGGGAATAAAAAGCAAAGAGGTTGTGGAGATGGCCAAAGAGATGGGATTGGACGTCAAAGCGCCTTCAAGCAGTGTAACTCCCGAAGACGCACAAAACCTTATGAACTTTGTGATGACCGGGACACTTCCCTCAGCCAACAAGGCGGTGAAATCTCCAGAGCCCCGAAAGAAGGTCGAAGCCGAAGCTGTCAAGGAAGCGGCGGAAGCGGTCGAAGAGGTTGCGGCCGAGGCGGAAAAGAAGCCTGTCGAAGAGTCGAAAGAGCCCAAGGCGGCCGAGCCGGTAACGAAAGAGGTCGGAAAAGAAGAGAGCAAAGAGAGTGCCGAGGAGCCAAAAACGCAAGAGAGTCCCCGGAAGCCGAAAGAGACGGCTGAAAAACCGGCAGAGAAGGAGAGCCTGGCGGAGGCCTCGGTAAAACGCCGCCGCGGAATATTCATAGTCAAGAAAAAACGCCCCAAAGCGCCGGAGCCCGTTACCGAATCTGTATCCATAAAAAAGAGCGAAATAGCCATGGAGAACCGTATAGTGGCTGCGGCAGACGAATCGCTGGTCTCCAAAAAGAGCAGGAAAAAGGCGAAAAAAGCCGCACCTGCCCCTTCAGGCAAGGAGAGCGGTGTAAAACTCAATCTGCTCGAAGACAGGGATATAGGAAGCGGCAACACCATTCCGGTAGACTACTCTACGGAAGAGGTGGTATTGCCGGACTTCAGTGAAGAGCTTGGCCGAATGGAGGAGCCGAAGTCTCCCGTCACGCTCAAGCCGGAGCAGCCGAGACAAAAGCAGCCCGTCGGAAGGAGAGGACCTCAAAAAAGAGGCAGCAGAAGCGTAAGCCGTACCACGCCGAAAAAGCGTCATAAGCGTGTAGAGAAAGAGGAG
>JAMONQ010000008.1 GCA_027065635.1 Campylobacterales bacterium
GGCTTCGGCTTCGAAGTCGATATCTTCACCGTCCTGATTGTTGACGTGAGGGATTCTAAGGGTACCGAAGTGGAGTCCGATCAGCCCCAGAATCGCCAAAGGCAGAAGAAGAACATGGAGCATGAAGAATCGATCCAGGAAAGCCTGACCGGGCGCATAGTCACCGCGGATCCACTCTACCAGTCCGTTAAGCTCCAAAGAACCCATACTGAAAAGGTTGGTAATAACCATACCGGCCCAGTAGCTCATCTGTCCCCAGGGAAGCATATATCCGCTGAAAGCTTCAGCAGAGAAGGTGACAAAAAGAAGCATACCGGAGATCCAGATCATTTCGCGCCCTTTCTTGTAAGAGCCGTAGTAGATTCCGGTAAACATATGGATATAGATGATCAAAAAGACTACCGATGCGGCAACGGCGTGAACATGTCTCCAGAGCCATCCAAACTCCACTTCACGCATTATCGTATAGTTTACGCTGTCAAACGCGAGATTCACGTTCGGCTGATAGTACATAAGAAGGAAGATTCCCGATACCAGCAGAATACCGAAGGTAAACGCCAGCACCATTCCCATCGCCCAAAGGAAGTTGATGTTTTTGGGAATCCAATACTCTTTCGACAAAACCCTCTCCAGCGTTTCGATAGCGAGACGCTGGTCCAGCCACTCCCGCAGGCTGCTCGCTTTTTCAAAATGTGCCATACCCGCTCCTTTACGCCGTTATACCGGCTTCTTTCATTTTTTTATACTCAGGTCCCTCTTCACCCAGTACCAGCTTCGTACCTTCCACCTTGAAAGGAGGAATGACGAGCGGACTCGGCGGCGGCGGCTTTATATTGTCCCCGCTTGCATCGAATACCCCCCCGTGGCAGGCACAGAGAAAATCTTTTTTGTCCGGACGATACGCCGGAATACATCCCAGGTGCGTACAAAGGCCGATCGCAACGAGAAAGCGATCCTTTCCGACGATAACATCTCGGTCACTCTTCTCCATATCCGGAGTCTTTTTGAGAATGAAAATCGGCTTCCCGCGCCACTTCTCTATGTTGAGCACATTCGGCTCCGCCGCAGAGAGATCGACCGTCGTAAATCCGGCCGCTTTGACGCTTGGAAGCGGATCCCAGGTTTTTTTGGCTGCATAGAGCACGCCAAGACCGCCGAGGGCGGCCCAACCACCGAAGACTTTACCCATAAAGTCACGTCGGCTATTTTCTGCCATAGCTGATCCTTTAATGAAATTGAAATCTGAATATTATAGGCTTGCGAAGGTTAATTTTTCATAAAATAGAGGCACGGGCGGCGATGTTGTGTAGTTTCTTCCCTCTTTTTCACAGCTAAACGAGATTACACCGAACGATTTCAAATACAAGACGGTATCGAAAGAATAAAATCCGGCAAAAGAACGAACGGAACGCAGCCGAAAAGATCGGCCGCTAGGCGAGGCTATTGAGAGTTCAGAAAGTCCGCTATGGTAGCCGCCGTTGTGGAAGCCGATTTTAGATCGAGTCTGTCGGTCCGATAATCCGGAATCTCGGCAAGAGCCTTTTTTATGGCCTCCTTTTCAAAACCATCGGCCACCGGAATACCGTAACTTCTCATCCTTTCGGCAAAAAACGAAGGAGAGGACTCTTTTTTTACATAGACGGGACGTGAACCGGCGGCGAGCGCTTCAAGAGCGCTCTGGTGCGAAGATGTAACGAAACGGTTCGCACCTTTTAGGGTTTCATCGTAGGTTTCGCTCTCGAACAGCGAAGAGAATTTTCCCTGCAACTCCTGTGCATACTGCATGAAAAAGTAGTACCCCTCCAAAAGTGCGATATCGAGATCGGCAAACGCATCCGCACACTCAAGAAGCTTTCGATCGTAATCGTCATCTCCCCAGAAAAAGATCTCTCCCAGCGTATGCTCCCGCTCCTCGAAATATTTCGGATCGACGATATCGCTATTGCCGGAAGCTATCAGAAGTTCTCCGGCGAGCTCTCGCCCTTCGGGAAGGTCGCTTATTCGCACGAGACGGCCGAAATAGCCGATCATATCCTCCAGCAACGATATGCTCGCATCGTCCGAGTCGAAAACCAGCCTGTCGGACGGGGTCGCGATATTGGCAATGTTTCTGACGACATCTACACTCACATACCGACGAATACCGAACTCCTCCTTGGCGTATTCGCCGGCCCTGAAGTCGTTGGTAAGCATCGTGACATCGATATCCATATCCTGCAGAGCCCTGATAACCGGAGAGCTGCGCCTCAAACGTTCGAGCCCCACCCTGTGGCCCGTGTCTATATAGTAATAGAGTCTCATCGCCAAACTACTCCTTCGGGCCGTTTTTCAGTTTCCCTTTTTCGGCCATTTTGATATATATATGCAGTATCTCCAGTGCAGCCGGAGTCACTCCGCTGATCTGGCTCGCCGCCTGGAGCGTAGGAGGATTGAAACGCGCGAGCTTCTCCTTTATCTCGTTGCTGAGCCCCGAAACCTTTTCAAAGTTCATATCCTGCGGTATCTTTACCTCGAGCATCTCGTGCATCTTGGCGATCTGCTCCTTTTGACGCTCTATATACTTGTCGTATTTGGCATTGATAAGCAACTGCTCCTTGACCTCATCGTCGAACTCCGCCGTCTCGGGAATCAGTTTCTCCAGCTGCTGCGCACCGAACTTTCCGCGCCCTGCTATAAGCTTCAAGGAGGTCTTGTCCGAAATCTTTTCCACGCCTATCGACTCGAGAAGCGCCAACGACTCCCTGCTCGGAGTAAGATAACGACTGTTCATAAGCTCCATTCCCCTGGCTATCTGCTCCTTTTTTCTGAGCATCTTCGCATAGACCGCCTCGTCTATCAGACCGAAGGCGTGACCGTAACCCATAAGCCTCAAATCGGCGTTGTCCTCCCGAAGCATGAGCCTGAACTCGGCACGGCTCGTAAACATCCTGTACGGCTCTTTGGTCCCCCTGGTTACCAGATCGTCTATCAAAACACCGATATAAGCCTCGTCCCGCCCCAGAACGAAAGGCTCCTTGCCCCTTATCGCCAAAGCTGCGTTTATACCGGCCATCAGCCCCTGGGCGGCCGCCTCTTCATATCCGGTCGTACCGTTGATCTGTCCGGCGAGATAGAGCCCTTCTATCTTTTTGGTCTCGAGGGTATGTTTTAGTTCCGTCGGATCTACATAGTCGTATTCTATGGCATATCCGTAGCGCACTATCTTCGCGTTTTCCATTCCGCTTACGGAGTGTATCATCCTTCTTTGCACATCGACCGGAAGTGAAGTGCTCATACCGTTGATGTAGTATTCGGTCGCCTCCAGCGTCTGCGGCTCTATGAAGAGATGGTGTCGCTCTTTATCCCTGAAGCGGCTGATCTTGTCTTCGATACTCGGGCAGTATCGAGGCCCGACCCCCTCTATCTGCCCCGAAAAGAGAGGGGCTCTGTGAAAATTCTCCTCTATGAGCGCATGGGTGCTTTCGTTCGTATAGGCGATGAAGCACGGAAGCTGCTTCGGATTGAAGTGTTTCCTGTCGGTTCTGAAACTGAACGGACGGGGAGGTTCGTCTCCGGGCTGCGGCTCCATTTTGGAAAAGTCGATAGAGGCACCGTCTATTCTTGGGCATGTTCCGGTCTTTAGGCGCCCTATGCAAAAGCCGAGCTCTGCAAGGTGTGCGGCAAGCTCGGTTGAAGCGAACTCTCCCGCGCGCCCCGCCTCCTTTTTCGTTTCGCCTATGTGTATTACGCCGTTAAGAAACGTACCTGTGGTGAGTATCACCTTTTTGGCACGGAAAGACTCTCCCAGGTCGCTCTTGACTCCGACTACCCTGCCGTTTTCGACAATCAGCCTGACGACCATACCCTGAAGAATATCCAGGTTTTCCGTACCCATACAGACGGTACGCGCCTCCATCCGGTAGCGATCCATATCAATCTGGGCCCTGCTGCCGCGCACTGCCGGCCCCTTCGTTTCGTTCAATATCCGGAACTGAAGTCCGGTCTTGTCGGTCAGAAGTCCCATTTCCCCGCCAAGCGCGTCGAGCTCTTTGACCAGATGCCCTTTTGCGAGCCCGCCTATGGCCGGATTGCAGCTGGCGGCTCCTATCTGCTCGGCGAGTATCGTGACCATAAGGGTCTTCATTCCCATTCGTGCGGCGGAGAGAGATGCCTCTATGCCGGCATGGCCGCCGCCGACCACTATAACGTCGTATTTCATAAACCCTCTTTTGCGGTTTCTGTTTGAGCGGATTATAGCTTTTTGAGGTTAAAAAAGATATGATATTATCAATTTAGCAGACAGAGGCGGCTTTGCAGGGTAAAATAATCGTATACTCGGACCAGACCGGTATCGGCAAAATAATCACTCCCGAAAAGATGAAGTACAACTTCAACGTGGATGAGTGGAACGACTACGAAACCACCCCTGCTGTCGGACTGATCGTATCTTTCGAGCCGCAGGGGATAAACGCTTGCGATATAACGGTAGAGGCGGGCCGGGAAAAAAGTACGACAAATGACGGCGACAAAACCCCTCCCGGTCAAAATCGACAAGGCGTTCCGGCATCTGTACCGAAAGAGAGAAAGAGCTCTTCCGGAGTCGGCGAAGATGAACCGGCATGGCTTCTTGAGTTCGACATGGATGTAGACGCCTGTATCCAGATGCACTTCTCCGATACAAGAAGGCGGATCGACGAGAACCGTACCCTGCTCGAAGAGAGCAGAAGACTCGACTTCATACGAATGCGCCGCTTCCTTATGACCGCATACAACAATCTGATAGAGATAGATCACAGTTTCGAAAACTACGAACTGGCCGAAGTGCGCCAGGAGCTTCTGGACGCCTACGACGCCTACCGTAACTTCAAATCCAAAACAGACTATATACAAAACGCCTACGAGCAGGTTTTTTTGAACAAGCAGAGCCGATACAAGGAGCTGCGCGCGAAACTTGAGATAAACAAGAGCCAGATAGCCAAACTCACGGAGAGTGCCGCAAATCTCGAAGCGGAGATAAAGCAGAAAAGCAAAAGACTCGAAAATTTGCCAAAAGAGAGCGAAGAGTATATCTATCTTTTCAACGAGATCAAGATACTCAAACGCTCGATGGTGGACTCCATTCACGAAATAGCCAAGCTGACCGAAGAGAACAGACTCTACATTGAGCTTCTGGACAACTTCTACAAAGCGCATTACGACCGTTTCAAGAAGAGTTTCGAAGAGTTCGTCCAGACCTATGACGCGCTCATGAGAAAGATACAGGATGTTCTGGCCTACAGATTCGACTCGCTTATGTGGAAAAAAGCGAACTCGTCCAAACCTATTCAGACCTTTTTTGCAAAGGCGGGAATTTATGACGAATTCAGTGCCGTCACCTATATGAAATACTATCTAAAGACCCTCGACAGTTCCAAACTGAACCAGCAAAACCAGGAGCTTGTCGATCTCATGCAGTATCTCGAAGCGCAGACAAGAAAGCGAATAGTCTGTATCGACGATGACACTCTGTTTCTCAGGATGGCAAAAGAGAGCCTCCACGAAATAGAGAGGGGAATCAAAGTACACATCACAACAAGAGCTGAAGCCATCCTGCCCGACCTCAAAAACATACAGCCCGATATACTTATAGTAAATCCCAAAATGCGCGGAATCGAAACCGAGTCTGTCATAGAGTACGCAAGGAAAGTCGTACCAGATATCGAAATCGCCTTTTTCGCAAAAAGGATCAGCCGGGAGCTTCTGCTCTATGCGAAACAGTACAATATAGCGGCTATCATTCCCAAAACCGTCAATAAAAATGAGCTGGAAGAGCAGTTCAGACAATACCTCGACTAAAGGAGTCAAACAGTGTTCACCGGACTGATTCGAGAGATGGCCGAAGTGATCTCCTATGAAAACAATCTCTTGAAGCTAAGAGCTACATACAGACCAAAAATAGGTGACTCCATAGCGGTAAACGGCATCTGTCTCACTGTCGTAACGCTTTTTGAAGGTGGGTTTGGGCTGG
>JAMONQ010000009.1 GCA_027065635.1 Campylobacterales bacterium
ACGAAACGAGAGAGGTGACGGCGACACAGAATCTCAAAGGGCGGGTCCACATAGAGCCGGCTATGAGAATGGGAGACCGATTCGAAGGGCATATAGTACAAGGGCATATAGACACGACAGGCATCATAAAGAGCATAAAGAGCCGAACCAACGGAACTGACTTTTACATCCTGATTCCAAAAGAGTATCTTCAGTACGTAATTCCCAAAGGATCCATAACCGTTGACGGAGTGAGCCTGACCGTAAACGAAGTAACAGACGATGGTTTCAGACTCACAATCATCCCGCATACCCTCAAAGAGACACTCTTTGGAAGCTATCGCGTCGGTGATCGGGTGAATATCGAAACCGACCTGTTTGCCCGCTATGTTGCGCAGATTCTTCAAAAGCGCCAGGAGGCGCAAAAGAGCGGCTGGGAAGAGATAGAGCGCATACAGGCGCTATATTGAGGATATGATGAGGCTCTTTGTTGGAAGTTTCGCCCATGTAGAGTTTTACGACGAGATAAGGCGGGATATGCAGAGCTTTTTCGACGCAAAGTGGGTCGAACCGAAAAACCTGCATCTTACATGGCTCTTTCTGGGTGAGCATAAAAGCGCAGCACCGATCATCGATCGCCTTCAGCCGCTGAAAATGATCCCGAGAACACCCCTTTCACTACAGGGATTCGGTACCTTCGGCTCCGAAACTCCCAGGATCTTCTACCTGAAAACATCACAGGTCATCACATCCATTCTTCATGACAAAATTGCCGGGATGGCAGGCACGCACCGGCATGATATGTTTCATCCGCATGTAACGATGGCGCGTATCAAAAAGGTTCACAGTCTCAACTACGAAAAGATCGACAAGCCGTGGATGAGTCAGCCGCTCGGATCCATAGAGTCGGCTATCTATCTGATAGAGAGTCGGATGACTCCAACCGGCCCTGTATATATACCGCTGGAGGAGTTTTGACCGTGCTTAAAAATATTTTCGATAGCTCTGTACCGAAGAGCGGAGAGGTTTTCGAAACTCTTTACCGAAACGATACTCTCGAAATAGAGCTGATAGCAAGCAGCGATACACCCGATCAGTGTATCTACGACCAGGATCACGATGAAGTCGTATTTTTAATCTCCGGTTCCGCCACCCTCCTTATCGAGGAGAAAGAGATAGAGCTGAAAGAGGGAGACTATCTTTGCATTAGTGCGCATACAAGACACCGCGTCGTAAAAACCGAAAGAGGATGCAGGTGGCTTTCTATCCGCTCGAGGAAGAAGCTGTGCTGACACCGAAAGCTGCGGCTCTCAAATATAACGCACAAAAACAGAGCGCTCCAAAAGTCATAGCCTCCGGCCGCGGAGAGATCGCACTAAAAATCATTGAAAAGGCCAAAGCCTTCGACATACCGCTATTTCAAAACGAAACTCTCGCCGAAATGCTTTTGAGTCATGATATCGGCGAGGAGATCGACCCGGCACTCTTTCAGGCTGTTGCGGAAGTCTTCGTCTGGCTCATGAAGAGCGAAGAGCGCGCGGAGCTCTCCCTATGAGCCGCAACCGGCACTGTCGCACTCTTTGAATTTTTCAACCCTGTAGATGAATATATCGGGATGGTAAGCCAGGCAGTTTCGGGGCAGACCGGCCTTTTGGCAAAGGTGCGCAAAAAATAGATCAAAGTCGCCAAGCTCTTCCCAGACTTGCGGCAAAAACGTTGCCTGTCTTCCGTCGAGCTGAAGGATCACACCGTCTTCTCCAGCAACGACTTTCCTGCGAAGATCTTCTATATCGCTATACTCCAGGCGCTCGGGCAGCGACAGAAGCGAAACCTCGATATCCACCCTCTCGAACTCTTCTCTGCTCAACGGCGGAAAGCGCGGATCTTTAAAAGCTGCCGCCTCCGCATTGGCGATCAGATCGTCGATGAGCGGTCTGTGGGGAATTATAGAGCCTATACACCCCCTAAGCCTCCCATCTATAGTAAGAGTCACGAATGTCGCCTGCTCTCTTTTTAGCTCCGGATACTCCTCTGCCAGAGCCTCCTTGTCGATACCGGGAGCCAGGCCGAATCGGGAAGCTATCGCATCTCTCGCTATTTTCAGCAGCAGCTCACCCATATGAGCCTCCTTCTATAAACTTTATTTAGCAGTATAGCATATATCCGGCAGGCTCTCAATCATCTTCGCTCTCTTCACCAAAAGTCTTGACAAGCCCATCGATAAGGCGCTTTTTCTCATCCTCGCTCAAGCGCGCTTCGGGGTGAGCCAGCAGATACACAAAAGGAGGCATCTCTCCCTCGCGCAACTCTTCGGCAGCTTCATCCCCGTCATTCTTCTTCTGGATGCCCCACATTGAAACGTTAAAGTGCTCTCTTCCCTCCATAACATCATATGTCACAAGCCAGGAAATCGGGGCGATTTTGCTGTACCATGGCCACTTCGTTTCGTTCGAGTGACAGTCTCCGCACGCTCTCATGAAAAGTTTTTCTGTATCCGGGGAGTCCCATTCGGGCGTAGAAAGCACAGGCGGGTTCGAATGCTCTTTTCCATACGGTACGAACTGGATCAAAATAAAGACAAAAAATGCGAACAGAGCACCTTTTTTTATCTTTCCCATACCAGCCTCCTTTTAACGATATATGCTTATGATATCCTAAAAGGAGCGGGGTTTTCCTTCCATCCGCAGATTAGATGAACTCTTTGTCCGAAAGCGAAGCGGCCGAAGGATTCCTCTCTCTCTTTAGCCGCATATCGATACGCTCGAGCGGAAGATCTTCGGATGGAGAAGCTATCGTGCCGCTTCTTACATCCGCTGACGGCGGTAAATATACATGCAGACCGTTTTCAACCATACCCATTCGCACCGGAGTTGCGCTCGAGTAGGTAGTGACGACGCTCTTCGGCAAAAGGTGCGCACCGAGCTGGGCGAAGTACTCTCTGGTCCATAAAAGCGGATTTTTTTTTGGGCTGAAAGCATCCTGGTAGACGATATCGAATTTGGCGTTCGTAGTTCGAAGAAACTCCCGTGCATCTCCGAAAAAGAGCTCTATTCTCACTCTCTCGTCTTCATATCCGCCCTCTTCGGATATCGATTTCAAAACATGAACGAAAGGTTTCAAAGCTTCAGGGTAGGGAAATCTGTATAGCGAACGGACAAGCTCCTCGTCCATCTCCGGAGAGAGAATCTCGACTCTGTATGCCAAATCCTCTTTCTGAAGATAGTAGAGTGTCGCCAGAGTGTTGTATCCAAGACCGAAGCATATATCCAGAATCGTTATACTCTCTTTTTTCGGATCGACAAGAGAGAAAGCAGGCTCTACATGCTTTTTTAGCGACTCTTTCAACGCGCCGTCTCTGGTGGAGTGATAACACTCGTCAAATACTTCGGAGTATGCGGTATATGATCCATCCTCCGTCTTTACCGGTTTTAGATCCATCATACCGCCTGTCGGTTTCGCGAAGTCAATAGCTCGCTTCATGCAGCTCTTTGAACTTGAAACGCTCCATCGCCTCTTCCAGAGGCATACCCTCTTCGGCTACCAGTACAAAGATACTCTCCTCCATCAGAGGCCATATAGGTTCGCCCTGTTTCGCGACGATGGCATAGTCTACAAAATCGTTTATATCTTCGCGGTTCCCGAAATACTCGATATTGCGCACTGCGCCCTCTTCGAACGTTATCAGTCCCCAGAACCGAGCCGACTCCATCGCGACTATCCTGGCGTTCAAACCCTCTTTCGAATCCAAAGGCACTTCAATCAGCATGTCGCACCCTCCAGTTTGGACAGATCGAGCTTCAAATCTTCGTTTTTCATCACATCGATACCTCTATCCAGTACACCTTTTGCTATCGCTTTCGCCTCATCGAGCGAATGCATCTTGCAGCTGCCGCACTGATAGATATTCAACTCCGGAATATTGGACATACTACGCACCTCCATCACATCCTCCATCGCTTCTCTCCACGCCGCGGCAACACGGCTCTCTTCAGGTTCACCTATGAGACTCATATAAAATCCGGTCCGGCAACCCATGGGAGAGATATCGATTATCTCGATATCGTCACCGTTTAGATGCTCTCTCATGAAACCGGCAAAAAGGTGTTCGAGCGTATGGATCCCCCGTTCACTCATCATCTCCTTGTTGGGGCGGCAGAATCTAAGATCGAAGACCGTTATCGTATCTCCGCACGGAGTCTTCATCGTCTTTGCCTTGCGAACCGCCGGTGCAGGCATGATAGTGTGGTCGACTGTAAAACTTTCGAGTAACGGCATATAGAACCTTTTTTATTTGAATATACACCAAAAGAGGTTAGGAAAAAATAGAATAATCGATGTCGAACGGAGAATTAATTGTATCCAAAAGCCGGGAGGCTTCTGGATAGTTGACGAGGATCAGACTCCCGCCTCTTCACGACGCTGGAGATACTCCCAGTAGTCATCGACTCTCTTTTGCCACTCATCGATAAGATACTCGTACTCGGGCTTGAAGAGGTGCTTGAATCGGCCCTGCGCTCCAAGATAGTCCCTTACCGGAATTTTGTTTTTCGGTCGATAGGTAATGGTGAGTTTCGTACCGTTTTCAATCTCGTATAGAGGGAAAACGAGTGAATCTGTAGCGAGATCCGAAACCGCGATCGTATCGTCCGGGGCAAATTTCCATTCGGTCGTACATGCACTCATCGCGTTGATGTAGACAGGACCTTTTGTCGAAAAGCCCTTCTGGATCTTTTTGATCATATCCTTCCACTTGTTCGGAGCGACCTGCGCGACATACGGCGAACCGTGGGCGGCCATAATCTGAACCATATCCTTCTTGTTCATCTTTTCACCGTAGCTTACGCGACCGGCAGGGGAGGTAGTAGTGCTCGCTCCGATCGGTGTAGCGGAACTTCTCTGACCGCCGGTATTCGCGTAAACCTCGTTGTCGAGACACACATACATCATATCGTGGCCGCGCTCGAAACATCCGGATATCCACTGGAAGCCTATATCGTAAGTGGCACCGTCACCACCGAAGGCGATAAATTTGGGAGACTTTCCTTCGCAGGAGTCTGGAAGCCTGTTCTTTCTCTGCAGAGCTTTGTACATCGCTTCGGCTCCGGCTATGGCGGTGGAACTGTTTTCAAAACCTATATGTATCCACGAAGCGTCCCATGATGTATAGGGATATACCGCCGTACATACCTCCAGACACCCCGTAGAGGCTGAAAGTACTACCGGATCGTTGGTGGCGTTAAGAATCTCTCTTACGATAATAGAGTGCGCACATCCGGGGCACAGCAGGTTCGCACCCTCGAATCTGTCCGCAGAGGTAGAAAACTCTTTCAGGTTTTTTATCTTTTTCATTTCACTCATAGTCCGCTCCTCTTAATAAAACGACAGTTTCGGACCGCGAAGTCCTACAAACTGCTGAAGTGGTGTCGTCGGTCTGCCCTCTTTGGCGTTGGCATCCAGCTCTTTGAATATCTCTTTGGCATGATCTATCGTAAAGTCGCGTCCGCCGAGTCCATATATGTAGTTGGTGATTACCGGTCTGTTGTCGTTTTGATAAAGCGAAGCGGTAACTTCGTTATAGAGAGCACCGAGCGCTCCGTTGGGGCTGCTCCTATCGAGACATGCCACCGCTTTTACGTTGGCCAGAGCCTTTCTGATCTGCTCGAACGGCCATGGTCTGAAAAGTCTGGGTGCTACAACGCCGGCCTTGATCCCCTCTTCTCTCATCATTTTCGCAACCAGCTCCGAAGTCTCTACCGTAGTACCGAGAGCTACGATAGCCACTTCCGCATCCTCCATCATATACTCTTCGACGATATTGTATTTTCGCCCTGTCTTCTTCTCGAAAGCGTCGAAAACCTCTTCGACCTTTCCGAATACCTTCGTCATCAAGTCGGCATGCTGACGCGCCTTGTGCTCGAAGTGCCAGTCCTCCTCGGTCTGCACACCGTAGGTTACAGGCTTGGCGAGGTCTAGCATAGCGTTCATCGGCTTGTACTCTCCTACGAACTCGTATGCTTCATCGTCGCTTAGAGGCTTGACGTTTTCAGCCGTATGGGATGTGATGAAACCGTCTTGATGTACCATTACCGGAAGTCTTATGGAGTGATCCTCGCCGATTCTAAACGCCATGAGGGTCAAATCGTAAGCCTGCTGGCAGTTGAAAGCATCGAGCTGTATCCAGCCGCTGTCACGTCCGAGATACATATCGGAGTGGTCTCCGTTTACGTTCAAAGGCGCGGCCAGCGCACGGTTTACAACGGTCAGCACGATAGGCAGACGCATTCCGCTCGCCTGATAAAGCACTTCCGACATCAACGCGAACCCTTGCGAGCTTGTCGCCGTCGCAACCCTTCCTCCGGCCGCTGCCGCACCTACACATCCGCTCATCGCGGCATGCTCGGACTCGACCATGACAAACTCGCCGTCTATATATCCGTTGGCGAGGAAAGAACTGTAGTTTTGAACAATCGGTGTAGAAGGTGTGATCGGGTAGGCTGCCACAACATCGACTTGCGCCTGGCGAAGCGCCTGGCTCGCCGCCATATTGCCGTCCCAGACCTCCACTTCATTCAATTCCATTTTTTCAGCCATCAAACTCTCCTGTTACTCTTTCTCCGGCCACTGGGCCAGAGCTTTTTCATTTTCTACATGCTCATCGAACATCAGCAGCGATTTCGGGTTGGTGGGACAGACTTCCACGCATATACCGCACCCTTTGCAGTGATCGTAATCGACACCTATCATCTTCTTGTCGCGCGATATAATAGAGACATCCGGACAATAGATCCAGCAGAACTGGCAATCTATGCAGAGATCCCTGTTGTAAACCGGCTTCAGTACACGCCAGTCGCCGACATAGGCTTCGTGCGAGTTTGTTTCGGCGTATGGGCGGTTTTCCGGTAGAACTTCACACGCATCTTTCTCCATCTCTTCGTCAAACGAGAAGAGGATCGCTCCCGGGAGCAGTTCATCCCATCCAAGATATTTCATCTGTCTTCCTTTACTTCACTGAATTGTACGCACGCTCTATCGCCGCCATATTGGCATCGATTATCTTCTGCGGAAACTTGGCGAGCACGCCTTTCATGGCATTCTGGAAATAGTCGAGCTCGAACATCCCCGAGACTTTCATCAGAGCGCCGAGCATCGGAGTGTTGGGGATGGCCCTTCCGATCGTATCGAGCGATATCTGCATACAGTCTACGACATATACATCTTTGCCCTTCAGCTTCGGCTGCCCGGCAATCAACTCCTCCTTGTCGAGGTGGGTCGTTATGATATATTTTGTCGTATCCTTCTCATGTGCCGTAATATCTGCCGTATATGTAAGACCCGGATCGATCACCAGCACATAGTCCGGATGCATGAATTTTTCATGGTTCAGGATCTCTTCGTCATCTACACGGTTATAGGCCGTCATCGCCGCACCGCGCTTGGCTGAGCCGTAAAATGCAAACGCCTGAACAAACTTCCCTGTTCGCGATACGACGTCCGCCAAACCTTTCGCGCCCGTAACCGCACCCTGTCCTGCACGAGAGTGCCAGCGAATTTCCAACATCGATTCTCCCTTCAAAAGGCCAAAAAAACTGACTTTTACGTATAAGATTTTTTTGGCACTTTATATTTAAATACTAAGGTATGCTAATTGTAATCAAGCGGCTCTTAAAGCAAGCTTTCTAACGTAAAAGATATTTGAGGATTTGCGGCAGTGTAACTACATGGGTTCACAAACGAACGATGGAGCGGATCACGGATACGGCAGCGAGCGCATCCGCCGCAAGATATTCGCTCGCTTTCGCAAGCTCGTTCTCCTCTCCGTATCCGCAGACAAGAGCAAAAGGGGTCACCCCGGCACCTTTTGCCGACTCGATATCCAATACGGTATCCCCTATCATCCAAGTCTTGTCGGGATCGGCGCTCATCATCTCAAGAGCTCTGCAAACCGGTTCTGGATGCGGCTTGGGGTTTTGCACATCCTCCCTTCCTATCAAAACCTCAAACCAATCCATGAGGCCAAAGTATTCGAGAAGTTCTCTCGAATACTTTCCGGTTTTCGTCGTAACTATACCGACTCTCGCAAATTCACATGCTCTTTCTACCGCCTCTTTCGCACCCGGAAGAAGACGTGTCTTTTGGCAGCTTATCTCTCTATAATGCTCCTTGTAGCGACGAACATGCTCCTTGACCAGCGCAGAATCTACACCGACTCTTTCAAACATCGTCTCGAGAGGGTATCCGATAAGCTCTTTAACCATCTCATCGTGCGGCTTTTTCGATCCGTAGTGATCGAGCGCAACAGAAAAGCTCTCCAAAATAGCCTCCGTAGAGTCTATGAGGGTTCCGTCCAGATCGAAAAGTATAGTATGCGCGCTCACGGCTTGATCCAGTCTATCTGGTTGTGCATAATTCCGGTTATCGACGGTATTACGGGTGTGATTTTTCTGTTTACCGCACTTATTGAGTCCGGTATATACAGAAAGATATAGGGTCTGTCCTCCGCTATAACGTGAAACATTTTTCTATATAACTCGCCCACCGCGTCAAGATCGGTCAACCTCTCCGCCTTTTCGATCATCTCGTCTACATCTTTGTTTCTGTAACCGACGAGATTGAAGCCGCCAAGCTTGTCGGAGTCGGAGTGCCAAAGAGAGTATGCGTCGGGGATCAGCCCGAGACTCCATCCCAGAAGTATCGCCTCGAACCTTCTCGGAGTAACCACGGTATTCAAAAAGGCCTGCCACTCCATCGCCCTGATCTTTACCTTCACTCCGGCTTTGGCCAGCTGATGCTGGATTATCTGTGCGGCATAGAGCCTTGTGCTATTGTTGGCATTGGTCGATATCGTAAACTCGAGAGGATTGGACTCGTCGTATCCCGCCTCTTTCAAAAGCCTCTTCGCTCCTTGTGGATCGTATCTTCTTTCGGGAAGCGTTGAGGGGTACGCGAACGTTCCCGGCATGAAGGGGCCGTAGCATACCTTGCCGTGTGAAAAGAAGAGTATCCTTATCAGCTCCTCCTTGTCTATCGCCATATCGATAGCCTTTCTTACTCTGATATCGGAAAACTTCTCATCCTTCAAATTGAAACCGAGGTATGTATATCCGCGTCCTTGCATCTGCACTATCCTGTAGAACTCCATGAAAGAGTCGTCTATCTGTCTCTCCCTTTGCAGCGGAGTCAAAGAGCCCAAATCGAGCTTCTTCGCCTTCAGCATCAGAAACTGTGTAGTGGGATCGGGCATGAAGTGGTAGTGGATCGTATCGATATTGGGGCGGTGCTCGAAGTAATCGTCGTTGGCAGACAGAAGTACATCGCCGGAGTTTTGCATGCTCTTTAGCCTGTATGGTCCGGTACCGACGGGCTCTTTGTTGAGTCTCGAGGTCATCGGATCTTTCACGCTCTGCCATAAATGCTTCGGCAATATCCCCATCATCCATATGGATAGTGCCTTGAAGTACGGCTCTTTGTATATGACTTCGACCGTATATTCGTCGATCGCCTCCACAGACTCTACATATCTGAAATCACTTGCATAGGGTGTGAAGATTTTAGGCGATTTCATCAACGAGTAGGTAAAAACCACATCATCTGCGCCAAACGGCTTCCCGTCATGCCACTTTACCCCTTTTTTAAGATAAAAAAGAAGTCTCGTAGGCTCTTTGAACTCCCAGGACTCGGCAAGGTCGCCGACTATATTCGCATCTTTGTCGAACTTGACGAGTCCGTTGAAGATCCATCCGCTGATCTCGCCGCTCGCACTGTCGGTAGCGAGAAGCGGATTGATTCTGCTCGGATTTGCGCCGAGAGAGAGATGGAGAGTGGATGAAAAGAGAGAGAGCGGAAGAAGGAGGGCTAATAGCAGCCTGCACATTTTCATTTTATCAACGGCTTGAGCGGCTTGTTGTGCCTTTTCCAGTTCAATATTCCGCCCTTTAGCTCGAATACGTTTTTATAGCCGAGTTTGTCGGAGAGGAAGTCTCCTACCATCTTCGTCCTGCTGGCGGATCTGCATACAAGAACGAAAGGTCTGTTTTTGTCTATACCGAGCTTCGAGAGTTGCTGCAGGAACGATTTAAGATCGTATCTGCCGGAAGGATCGAAAAACATTATTGTATGGCTACCTTCGATTATGCCGGTTTCGCGCCACTCGGCAGGTGTACGTATATCTATTACCGGGATACCCTGTTTTTTCAACTTTTCGAACTTTTCTATATCGAGATCTTTTACACCTGCAAAAAGAGAGACGGAGAGAATAAGTATATATAAAAGAGATTTTTTCATGCTATTGCTCCTCCCGGGGAAGACCCGGGAAAAAAATTAACGTTTAGAGAACTGAGGACTTCGGCGAGCTTTATGCTTACCATATTTTTTACGCTCTACGACACGTGAGTCACGTGTAAGCAGACCGTTCGGTTTGAGTATCTTTCTGAAGCTCTCGTCATATGCTACAAGCGCCTTCGATATGCCGTGTTTCAAAGCATCAGCCTGTGCGGAGTATCCGCCGCCGAGTGTCTGCGCGACAATATCTACACTCGCCTCCTGCTTGGTGAGAAGAAGAGGCTGCATGACTTTACGCTTGATCGCTTCATGGCCGCCGAGCCACTCGTCAAGACCCATACCGTTGATAGTCATTTTTCCGCTGCCTGGCTTGAGCCAAACCTTGGCTACGGCGCTTTTGCGTTTTCCGGTTGCATAAACATTTGCCATCTTAGTTATCCTTTGCTTTCACTTGTGCTGTGTGCGGGTGTTCGCCTCCTGCATATACACGCAGTTTCTTGAGCATGGCGCGTCCGAGTTTCGTCTTCGGCAGCATTCCTCTTGTAGCGAGCTTGAAAAGTTTCTCCGGATTCTTTTCTACAAGTTCTCCAAGCTTTTCACTCTTGACGCTTCCAAAATACCCGCTGTGTCTGTGATACTGCTTGTCTTCCAGCTTGTTGGCTCCGGTAAACTTTACCTTCGAAGCATTGATCACGACAACATGATCACCGCAATCTACGTGAGGAGTAAAATAGGGTTTGTGTTTTCCGCGAAGATAAGTTGCGATCTCGGTAATCAGTCGTCCGAACGTCTTTCCTTCTGCATCTATAACGATCCAGTCCCGCTCTACTTGAGCGCTGTTTACCATTTTAGTCATTTTCATGGCGGTTTGACCTTTAAAAAGATTTGAACGAAGGGATTGTAGGCTAATATTGATTAAAATTGGCTTAATTTCAGTTTTTTGTAAGTTTTATCCGTTTTCGAATCGGTTACTTTATCAAAAGGGTTCGAACATCCGCTACTTGATGAATGTCTTATACGTTTCAAACCCCTCATCCCCGTCCAAGTTTACCCTGACGAGGATATTCCAGCGGCCCGTTTTGGAGATATTGAACTCTTCGCTCAAATATTTCGACCCCGAATAGGTGAAGTTCTTCAGCGTCACATCAAACTCCGTAGTGTCGGGTCTTGTTACAAGAGCGGTTATCTGTGCTCCCTCGATATTGGTACCGTTTTTGTCGGTTATTCCGACTTCGACCCTGTTGGCCCCTACACTCAGTCTGTTTCCGCTCAAAGCAACGATATATCTGGATCTGAATCTGTTCTGCTTTAGCAGTATCTCGTTGATGTTTTCATCTACATCCTGGTACTTCATCATATAGCTGTTTTCAAGCTGAACCGGATTTTTCAGAGCCACTTTGATAGTCCATGCCGAGAGCATGACCACCGTCAGAATCATGCCTACGATGGTGTAGGGCCAGAAATTTATCTCTTTTTTCTCACGATTCTCCACGAACTCTCCTCACTTTTGTAAGTATATACTGGATTAGAAAAAAGAGAAGTATTCCATAGAAAATCCACCGTATCACTTTGAAACTGTCTTTACTTCCGCTTCCTATACTCGACTCAAGTTTTACGCCTTTACTCTGCGCAACCTGGTCGACGATATCGGCATAACCGTTGAAGATAGCAACTTCGTTCTTTGTATCCTGATCCTTGCTGAAAGCCGGGCTCATTATGGGTTTTATCGTACCCCTCCACGGCAGAGGGCTCAGGATCTGCTCTATGTCGATCAGCTTTTTTGCACCGTCTGAAGCAAAAATATTTACCGCAGTCGGATTTATCGAAAAGTAAAGCAGTATATACTCTCGATGGTCCTCTTTGATTCTGTTCAGAAAATCGACCGGCCTGGAGGCGTTCAGCTCCGCAACGGCAGCTACAAATACCGGAATACCGGTCTTTTCATAAAGCTCTCCACCCATCTCTTCAAGTTTGTCGACCTCTTTCGGCGGCATGATCGCATCGTTTGCGATGACCAGATCGATCTTTGCGAAGAGAAGGCCCGGGATCAAAAGGGTGAAAAGAAGAGAGGGAAGAAGAGCCCCTCTCGTTTTATTTTCGGTTCTACTCAACGATCATCCGACAAACGCGTGATTGGCTGTAACAACTGCCCAGAGTGTATATGCCGCCATCACTACCATACCCCATCCGAGTACCTTATCCATAATCTGAATCATATCATCCTCCTTTTGCGTTATTGTAACATTTTATCGAGATTCACTCTTGATCTTTTTCTGCACTATATCCCATCTGGGATAGACGAATACCGTTTTGCGTTCCACGACGATCTTGTCCGGCGCATCCGTAGCGTAGGCCCTTATCGTAATCGGAACCGGTGTATCTTTTCTGCTATCTTTCGACAGCGGCTCTACGGCCTCCAGCTGTACGATCTTCTTGGCCTTCTTTCTGGCCTGCAGCTTGAAGGGTTTACTCGGCTTGACTATCTTTATCTTCGGATTGTCCACCACTTCGAAGTAGTAGGTATGATCCTTCGTATCCGTATTCTGGAACAAGAAGGTATAGTCGTTCACTATTCTGCCGTCGTGGGTAAATCTGTAGAGCTGGGCCGTCTTGTTGATATTCAGAAGCATATGCTCCTTTTTGGTCCCCATCACAAAAAGTGCCGCCAGCACGATTGTGAGTGCCACGCCGTAGGCTATCGTCCTGGGACGGATATACCGGGTCCTGCCTTCACGCTTTTCGATCTCTCTCGGGCTACTCCACTGTACCAGACTCGGTTTACCCAGTGCACCCATCACTTTGGTGCATGCGTCTACACACTCGAGACAGTTGATACACTCCAGTTGCATCCCCTGGCGTATATCTATATGCGTCGGGCAAACTTTCACGCAGCTTTCGCAGGCGGTGCACTCCGCCTCCGGCTCTCGAGACTTGAGCTCCTTTACGCTATTGACCAGCTTTTTACTGTCCTGCCCCTCGTGGTCGTAGATATGCCCTCCGCGGTGAACGTCGTAGATCGCCATGATCGTATCGTCATCGTACATCACCGACTGTACGCGGCTGTAGGGACAGATATAGATACAAAAATTCTCCTTCAGCCACACCACATCGACGATCAAAAATATCGCGATTCCGAGCCAAAAACCTATCAGTACGGGATGCTCCGCAGGACTCTGTATATATTTGAAGAACTCCTCCGGAGGCACGAAATACCATGTAAAATCGGCAGCGGCTATCAGGGCCAGTATCGACCACAACGCTATCGCCACTCCCTCTTTGGCCCTGTTCTCCGGCTTACTCCAGTCCGGCTCTTGCTGCTTGTTGGTGATCCGCTTTCTTAGACCCAGCAGCTTCGTCTCGAACAGGTCTCTATATATCACCCGAAAGATCGTCTGCGGACAGGCCCAGCCGCACCACACTCGCCCCCCCAGGGTCGTCATGAAAAAGATCCCCAAAAACAGAAGCATCAGCAAAAACGGCATCAAATACAGCTCTTGCATATCGAACCGCACGAACAGAAAATGCAGCTGCTTGTGGTCGAAATTCAGCAAAAAGAAGTGGTTGCCGTTTATCTTTATAAACGGCAGCACCAAAGCCACTACGGTTACTATCCCAAACAGCCAGTATCGCTTGATACGATACGGTACCCAGCCTTTTAGGTACTCCCTGGCT
>JAMONQ010000010.1 GCA_027065635.1 Campylobacterales bacterium
ACTCCAAAAGTATGAGATGAGAAACATTCTTCGTCGCCTTAAAAGCTCCGGCGCAACTGTATCGACGAAGAGTAGGGAGTCTGAAGCTACATTCGATGCGGTTACCGTAAAGAGTTCAAAAGAGCTCTTTCGTATTATCGACTCCATAGGTGAAGGTGTCCCGGTGGCAATCGATACTGAGACCGATTCTCTCGATACAAGAGAGGCCAACCTTGTGGGGTTCAGCTTCTGTTTCGATGAAAAGAGGGCCTACTATGTGCCGGTAGCTCACAACTATCTCGGCGTTTCGGACCAGATCGCACCCGAAGATGCGAAAACTGCACTCAAGAGGCTTCTTGACAAACCCTTTTTGGGACATAACCTGAAATTCGATCTGGCACTGCTATACAGGGTGTTCGGTTTCGAGGAGACGGAACCCTTTGCCGATACGATGCTTCTTGCATGGCTTGTGGATCCTGAGGGTGCGGTTGGGCTTGATAGGCTGGCTCTGCGCTACTTCGATCATGAAATGGTAGCCTTCAAGGAAACGGTGAAAAAGGGTGAGGATTTCAGCAGTGTCGCGATAGAAGAGGCGACAAGATATGCGGCTGAAGATGCGTGGATGTGCTATCGGCTCTATTTCAAGCTTACAGATATGCTGAAGTTGCAGGGGGCAGAGCATCTGGTCGATGAAGCGAAAGAGGTCGAGTACCCTTTTATAAATCTTCTGATCTGTATGGAGCGGCACGGAATAGCTATCGATATAGAGCGATTTGAATCATTGAGGGAGGAGATCTCTTCAAGGCTGCAAGAGCTCACGGCAGATATATACGGCCTTGCCGGAAGAGAGTTCAATATAAACTCTCCAAAGCAGCTCGGTGAGATTCTCTTCGGTTTTCTGGGGCTTCCCGGAGGCAAAAAAAACAGATCCGGAGGCTACAGTACCAATGAGAAAGTGCTCTATTCGCTAAAGAGTGAACACCCAATAATCGAAAAGATTCTGCAGTATCGTGAACTCCACAAACTCATGAGCACATACATAGAGCCGCTTTTGAAGCTCGGCAAAAAAGATCCGCATCGCCGTATCTACACCTCGTTCATTCAGACCGGTACCGCAACGGGCCGTTTGAGCAGTAAAAACCCAAACCTGCAGAATATTCCGGTAAAGACGGAGGAGGGGAGGCGCATACGTGAAGGATTCGTCTCTGCCGAAGGGTACATGCTGGTAGGTATAGACTACTCCCAGATAGAGCTCAGGCTGCTTGCCCACTTCTCCAGAGATCCTGTTTTGGTTCAAGCCTTCAGGGAGGGAAAAGATATCCATATGGAGACTGCGATAAAACTCTTCGGTCCCCAAAAGGCGCAGGAGAAACGAAACATCGCCAAGACGGTCAACTTCGGTCTTCTGTACGGCATGGGAAGCAGAAAACTGGCCCAGACTCTCGGTATCGGTACCAAAGAGGCCAAGGAGATAATAGAGAACTACTTCGCATCTTTCCCCACGGTAAAATCATATCTGGAGTCGATAGAGGCCGCTGCGAAGGAGAGAGGGTATGTCGAGACTATCCTTGGACGCCGAAGGTATTTCGATTTCGAGCATGCAAATCCGATGCAGATGGCGGCGTATCTTAGAGAAGCCGGAAATACGGTGTTTCAGGGAAGTGCGGCAGATCTGATAAAGATGGCGATGCTTCGTATTCACAGGCTCATAAAAGAGGAGTCGCTGGATGCAGCTATAGAGTTACAGATACATGACGAACTAATTTTCGAGATCGACGAGAGTGATGCGGACTCCCTCTCACACCGTTTTGCCCATATAATGGAGCATACCTTAAAGCTTGACGTACCGCTTGAAACGAGTGTAAATATAGGCCGAAGATGGAGCGATCTCAAGTAGGCGGAGTTGTCGCGGAAGAGTCCAAACTTATTAAATGAATCTATTTTTCTTATTATATGTGCAAGAGGGCGGGATATTTGATAGAATAACGGCTACAAAGGCGCCAAGACTATGAAAAAATTCTCAGAACTTCTATTATCCATGCAGAGTGCTGTCGTGTTGATGCTGGTTTTTGCCTTCGCGATAGCAACTGCGACCATTATTGAAAACGACTATGGAACCCAGACCGCAAAAGCGCTGGTATACAATGCCGGATGGTTCGAGTTTCTGCTTCTTCTTCTGGCTTTGAACCTCCTCTACAACATAATACGCTTTCGTATGTGGCGTCCCGGCAAGGGGCTGGTTTTTCTCTTTCACCTCTCCTTTATCATCATACTGATAGGTGCTGCTATCACCAGATACTTCGGTTTTGAAGGGATAATGCATATCAGGGAGGGTGAAACAACGAACAAGATAGTAAGCGATCAGACCTTTTTGCAGCTTGAAGTGATCAAGGACAAAAAGCGTCTCGACTATGCCCGACCGGTAATCTTTTCGAAGATCGGATCAAACCGTATACATGAAGAGATAGCGTTTGAGAATGCGGTCATCGAACTGGAAGTGCTTAGATACATACCCGATGCGATAACCGAAGTTGTCCCGGACGAGAACGGTGTTCCCATGATTTCCATGGTGGTATCGGACGGCGGATCTTCCGAAGTTGTCTCTCTGGCAAAAGGAGAGAGTTTCGAAACGAGCGCCTATGTGATAGCTTTTGAAGATGAAAGAGAGCACAAAAAGCCTGTAGTCGGGCTCGTGTATGAAAACGGAAAGCTAAGAGCCAGATTGCCGCTGGTCATGGGCTATATGGATATGGACAGCAGACAAAGCGGAATGCTCGATGAAGAGGAAGCAGTGATCTATCCGCGAAGAGTCTACAACGCACTCGGAGTGAGTTTCGTCATAAGAGAGGTCACTCCAAGTGCGAAGAGAGTCATAGTCTCTCTCGACAAGGATGCAGACAGCATCAGGATGAAAGGAGTCATGGACGCTGTCGAAGTGAAAGTGAGTGTCGGCGGAAAGAGCGGCAGTGTGGTAGTCTACGGGAAAAAGGGTCTTCCTGCAGATCCGGTATGGATGGAACTCGGCGACTACAGGGTGGCTGTAGGCTACGGTTCGCGTATGGTAGAGCTTCCATTCTATCTCAAACTCGTGGATTTTCAGCTTGAAAGATATCCGGGCTCCATGAGCCCGTCGTCATATGCGAGCGAAGTTATCTTGATAGATACGAGAAAGAATCTGAGAATGCCTTATAGAATATATATGAATCATGTTCTCGATTACGAAGGTTACCGCTTTTTCCAGTCCTCATACGATACGGACGAGAAAGGAACGGTCCTGTCCGTCAATCGTGATCCCGGTACGCTTCCGACATATTTAGGCTATATTCTTCTTACGATCGGTATGTTTGGATCGATGCTGACGAGATCGAGCCGTTTTCAGACTCTGGCACGAAGGGCTCGAGATCTGCAGAAGCTCGCCAAAAGGTGTCTCTCCGCTTTTTTGGCGGTCGCGGCTCTTTTTGGTATTCAGGAGCTTCATGCAGCCGATCCTGCATCGCAACTTCCGAAGATCGATAAAAACCATGCGGAAAAATTCGGTGAGCTTTTGGTGCAGTCGCGAGAGGGACGTATAGAGCCGGTGGATACTCTTGCCAGGGAAGTACTTCGCAAGATCAGCCATAAAGAGGATTTTTTCGGACTCAATGCCAACCAGGCTATACTGGGTATGATCGTTCGGCCGGAAGAGTGGCGGAAGGTTGCGATCATAAAAATTTCGCATAAGGGTTTGAACGAGATACTCGGTTTACCGGATGAGAGGAAGTATGCCTCTTTCGATGACTTTTTCGATTCGCAAAAGAGGGTCTACAAGCTCGGCAAACTGGTCGAAGAGATATCACGCAAACGTCCGGCTGAAAGAAGTACGCTGGACAAGGAGATCTTGAAAGCGGATGAGCGGGTCAACATACTCTATCTATCTTTTGACGGCGTGCTGCTTAGAATCTTTCCAGACCCGAAAGACAAGAGCGGAAGATGGTACTCTCCAAAGGATGCGATAAACGCTTTCGATCAGAAGAGCGCACAGTTTGTCCAGGCTATTTTGGCAAGCTATTTCCAGAATATCGACGACGCTCTTGAGGATGGAAACTGGACCAGGGCAGACAAGGCTCTCGATGTGATCAAGAGTTATCAGCAATTTTACGGTGCCGCTATCATTCCCGGCAAGAATAAAATAGTCGCGGAACTCATGATGAACCGCTACAAGCCTTTCGAAAACATTGTACCCCTCTATTTCGGAACGGGTTTCATTCTGCTCTTTCTCTCGATCTTTCATATCATAAAGCCCAAATTCGATCTCAAGTGGCCCCTGCGTATCTCGATGACGCTGCTTATAGCCGGTTTTGTCGTACATACGGCCGGTCTTGGGCTTCGCTGGTACATTTCGGGCCATGCGCCGTGGAGCAACGGGTATGAATCGATGCTATATATAGCATGGGCCGCTCTGCTGGCCGGGTTTATCTTCTCGAGACACTCTCCTATCACACTTGCCGCTACAGGCATTCTTTCCGGATTGATACTTTTTGTAGCGCATCTGAACTGGCTCGATCCGGAGATAACTCCGCTGGTGCCGGTACTCAAGTCATACTGGCTGATGATCCACGTTTCACTTATTACGGCGAGTTACGGCTTTTTGGGGCTTGGAGCTCTGCTCGGTTTCATTACGTTGTGGCTCTATATCATAAAACACGGCGAAAACCGCGCCGATATAGAGTACTCCATACGCGAGCTGACTCATATAAACGAGATGAGTCTCATTTTCGGTCTCGCACTGCTGACGGTAGGAAACTTCATGGGCGGAGTGTGGGCCAACGAGAGTTGGGGTAGATATTGGGGGTGGGATCCGAAAGAGACCTGGGCGCTTGCGACGATTCTTATTTACGCGGCCGTTTTGCATCTGCGATTTTACAAGTCTTTTAGAGGTATTTTCGCATTCAATGTAGCGTCGCTGCTTGCAATCGGTTCCGTAATCATGACCTATTTCGGTGTAAACTACTACCTTAGCGGAATGCATTCGTATGCAAAGGGTGATCCTGTGCCGATTCCATCTTTCGTCTACTATGTCGTAGCCGTTGTGGCTGTAACTATCGTGTTGGCCTACAGAAAGAGGGAGCTTCTGCCGGTCAACCGATAAGAGGAGGTAGCCGCTACTGCTTTTTGAACCACCCCTTGATCTTTTCGAAAGCGGACTCGAAGATACTTTCGTGAGGTTTGCTTTCGATTCCGAAACTCTCTTGAAGCTCTTTGAGCAGCTCTCTCTGTTTTTCGTTCAAAGAGTTCGGATATACTATTCTGATCTGGGCGATGAGATTACCCATGCGACCGCTGTGGACATTTTTGACACCTTCGTTTCTGAAAACGAACTGCTCCTTGTCTTTCGTGCCCTGCGTCAGTTTGAGCTCCTTTTTTCCGCGAAGAGTGGGTATTTGAATGGTTTCTCCCAAAACGGCCTGCGTGAAAAATACCGGAACTTCGAGATAGATATCGTCTCCATGCCTTATGAAGTGCTCATCCTCTTCTACGTAAAATGTGATGTACAGATCTCCTCTTCTGCCGCCGGGAGCTACGTTTCCGGCACCCGGAATCCTAAGGCGGTTACCGTCGTCCACTCCTTCCGGAATATCGACTGTAACGGTGGTCTCCTCCTCTTTATAGCCGAGACCGGTACATTTTGAGCACTTTTGACCTATGGTTTCTCCGCTGCCGTGACACTGCGGGCATGTCTGGGCGTATGTCATGAAGCCCTGTCTCATATATACCTGCCCCTGTCCGTTGCAGTATTCGCACGCCTTTACCGATCTGTCCTCGGCACCGGTACCCGCACACGCTTCACAAGGCTTTTTGAATCTGTATTTGAGATCTTTTTTCGTACCGAAAACCGCCTCTTTGAAACTTATCTGCATCTGTGCGGAGAGGTCGAGGTTGTACTTCATGCCGCCTCTTTTTCTGCTTCTGGCTCCAGTAAAGCCGCCGCCGAAGACAGATTCGAATATGGCGCTTAGATCATCCATGATATCTTCGTAGCTCTGCCCCTCGAAACCGTGGAAACCCTGCCCTTCGAGTCCCGCTTTTCCGTAGCGGTCGTATACGGAGCGCTTGCTTTCGTCACTGAGCACCTGGTAGGCTTCGTTTACGAGTTTGAATCTCTCTTCAGCCTCTTTGTCGTCCGGATTTCTGTCCGGATGATATTTGAGCGCCATTTTGCGATACGCTTTTTTGATCTCTTCCTGGCTGCAACCTCGTTCAATCTCCAGTATCTCGTAATAGTCCAGTTCAGCCAAAAGCAACTCCTGTATATTCTGTTGTAAGCTATCTTGTTATGCGCGCGATTTTATCATATTTCTTACCAAAACCGAAGCCTTTGGCTCACTCTTTTTTGAATGGTCCGTTGAAACGGTAAGAACGGTTTTGCCCGATTTATAGTATAATCGATGCATATGACAGAGATAAAGATAAACAAAATCGAGAAGCTGAAGCGCTCTTTGGCACCTTACGACTATTACAAAAAGAGGCTGGGAGAGATAGATCCGGAAGAGATTGGCGAGGCTGACCGCTTCTACCTAAAGAACTTCGGGATATACAATCACAAACTCAGACCTGAAAACTTCGTCTTGAGAATAAGAGTGCCTGGCGGCAGAGTATCGTCGCAGGCTTTCGAGTCGATTGTAAAGATGGCAAAAAGTGCCGAATCGAGAATTGTCGTAACTTCAAGAGCCCAGCTGGAGCTTCACGACCTGAGTTTCGAAGTCGCTTTGAGATATTCGCAAGAGATCGAGAGGTTCGGTCTTAGTTCATGGCAGACATATACCGACAATATAAGAAATATCGTAACCGATCCTCTCGACGGTTTGAGTCCGGATTCCGTCATAGAGGTGTACGGGATCATAGCCGCCATGGAGAGGCTCTTTTTGAAAAGAGCCGATTATGTCGGAATGCTTCCGAGAAAGTTCAACACGGCTATAAGCGGAGCGGTAAAAAGTATCGCACCGTTTTGCGGGAACGACCTCTTTTTCGCTCTTGCACGCAAGGACGGAGAGTACGGTTTCAACGTATATGCCGGCGGTAAAAGCAGTGATGCGGCAACCGATCTTGATATTTTTTGCACCGTAGACGAGGTAGCCCCTTTTTTTGAAGCGGTAATAAAAACCTATATAGAGTACGGGCCGAGAGAGAGCCGCAGCAGAACGAGGCTCTTTCATATGATCAAAAATATCGGTCTGGACGGCTTCAAGGAGCTGCTTTTCAAGAGATACGGCAAAAAGCCGAAGTCAGCCGGAGAGAGACTCTATCCGGACGGGTATGCCTACGAAAAAGATCGATTGAAACTTAAAGACGGAACCTTCGCCCATCGTTACAAAAGCGGCTTCGGAGAGCTCTCTTTCGCTCAGGCGGATGAGATTGTGCAAATCTGCAAGAGGTACGATCTATCCTCTTTAAGGATCGGATGTGACCAGAACATCTATATTCCCGGCTTGCCGGAGTTTGTCGAGTTCGAAGCCTCAAGTGATCGTTATACCGGTATCGTTGCCTGTGCCGGATCGAAATATTGTGTCTATTCTCTTTTCGATACAAAGTCGGAGAGTGCTAAGCTCGTGTTGCAAAAAGCGGCGAAAAACTCTATCTCGATCGGTTTTAGCGGATGTCTTAAAGGGTGCGCGCGTCACGCTTTCAGCGACATCGGTCTTGTAGGCATAAGGACCGGACTTTACGATACGAAGACGGAGCGGGGTATTCGCCTCTATCTCGGTGCCGAATACACAAAAGGGGAGCGGGCCGGAAGACTCATACTCTACTCTGTACCTCTGAGATCTCTCGAGAATATGCTCGATCTTATCGTTGCACTCTTTGAAAGAAGCGGTTTTGGCCGTTTCGAAGAGTTTGCCGCCTCGATAATCAACCGCTACTCAAGAGAAGCTCTCGCTTTCTGGCTGCTGATGAACTATTATAGAAAATTTGTCTCTAAAAAGGGTGAGCTTTTCATACCGGAAGCCAGAACCCACGATGATGAAAAGAGCTATTTTGCCGCTTTGCTGGAGGGTGAAAGTGGCGGCGGCGAATTTGAGATTGTCTCCAGACTCAAGGCGGAGGAGGAGTTTGCATTCAGGGAGGCGATCATATATTTGGAAAAAGCCTCTTTTGCGGTAAGATAACGGGCATGAAAGTCAGGATAGAGAGTTTTGAAAATCTTGTAAACGCTCTGGAGTCTCTACCTTCGATCGGAAAGAAGTCGGCCCAGAGAATGGCGTATCATATGGTTATGGAGGAGCACTTCGGCGCGCTGAAGATAGCCCATGCGATAGAGAAAGCCGTCCGGTCGATTCGGCGGTGTGAAAGGTGCGGTGCCATGAGCGAGGATGAACTCTGCCCGGTTTGCGGCGATCCGTCGCGTGATCACACAAAACTGTGTATTGTCGAGAGTGCCAAAGATATACTCCAGATAGAGTCGAGCGGTGACTATGACGGGACGTACTTTGTCGTAGAGTCGGTCGAACAGCTCGATGGCGTCAAACTCTCCGATCGTGTGGAGGAGGGTGTGGAGGAGATCATTTTCGCCTTCACTCCGGGAATAGCTTCCGATGCCATGATACTCTTCATAGAGGAGAAGCTGAAAGATTACGACATCGTTTTCACGAAGATCGCCCAGGGAGTACCTACCGGGGTAAGCCTCGAGAACATAGATATGCTTTCACTCTCAAGAGCGCTGCAGGAGAGGGTGAAGGTTTGATCGGTCAAAGAGATAGAAAGGGAGTCATCGCACTTTCTATCTCTTCCAGGCTGTAACGGTGTTGTGTAAAAAGGTCGAAGGCGAGAATACCTTGCCAAAGGAGCATTTGCGATCCATCGAAATTGGGCAGATCGAGCCTGATAGCCTCTTTTAGAAAAGGGGTCCGTTTCCCGTAGATGACATCGACTGCATACTTGGTTTTCAAAAGTGCTTCATCCAGAAGCTCTTTGGGCATGGGAAGAGAGTCGTCTTCGAGTCCTGCCGATGTCGTATTGATCACTACATCATATTCGTCGGCGACGAAACTCTCCCATGTGTGGGACTTGAACCCTTCCGATTCGAACCACTCCAGGCGATGGGCGGACCTGTTTACCGCCTCGATCTCTACCCCTTTGCTTCGAAGATAGAGAGAAAGAGCCCGTGCAGTGCCGCCGGCACCGATAACAAGGGCTTTCTTCACGCTTCCCAGTTTCTCGAGGGCTCGGTAGAAGCCTGGTGCGTCCGTATTGTATCCGTAGAGTTTGCCATCTCTTAGAACCAGAGTGTTGACTGCTTGCACCTCGGCTGCGAAATCCTCCACAGCATCGGCTGCATGGAAGGCGGCCTCCTTGTGCGGAACCGTAATGTTGGCTCCTTTCAGTCCAAGGGCAAAAAAACTCTCCTTGAGCGTGTCTCCATCTTCTATGAGCCATCTTGTGTAGCAGCCGTCGAAACCGACTCTTTTGAATGCGAGATTGTGCATGAGAGGCGATTTTGAGTGGTGTACCGGATTTCCGAAAATCGCGAAAAGCTCTTTCAAGACTGCCCTTTTAGCCTAAGATCGTCAAGGGTACTTCTTAGTGCCGCAAGCTTGTTTTTCACCTCGAGATACTCGAGCTCAGGGATACTGTCGGCAACCACTCCGGCACCGGCTTGAAGAACTATTTCATCAGGCTTTATAAGTGCGGTTCTGATCGTGATGGAGCTGTCCATATTTCCGTCGAAACCGAAGTATCCTACACTTCCGCTGTAAAATCCGCGCTTGATACCCTCGAACTCCGCTATGAGCTCCATAGCCCGGATCTTTGGCGCTCCGGTCATCGTTCCCGCGGTGAAAGTGGCAGCAAAAAGATCGAACATATCTTTATCTTTGTCGATTTTGGCCTCTACATCGCTTACCATATGCATGACATGTGAGTAGCGCTCTACCCGCATAAGCGCCGTCACTTTCACGGTTCCGGCTTCCGCTACCCTTCCTACATCGTTTCTTCCGAGATCTACCAGCATTATGTGCTCGGCACACTCTTTGGGATCGTTTAGCATCTCGTTTTCGAGCTCTCTGTCCCGATCTACAGTTTTACCTCTTTTTCTGGTACCAGCGATCGGTCTTAGAAGAATGTTTCCGTCGGTGAGTCGCACCATCACCTCCGGAGAGCTTCCAGCTATCGCAAAATCTTCATATTCGAGCAAAAAGAGGTACGGCGAAGGATTTTTGGAGCGTAAAATCCTGTAAAAACTGAAAGCGTCGACTCTGGCTTTTTCACAGTAGCGGTTTGACATCAGAATCTGGAAAACGTCTCCGCTTCTTATCATCTCTTTCGAGCGGTTCACCATTTCATGAAACTTCTTTTCGTCGAAGGCGAACTCCGCTCCGCCGCTTTCGGTTATGGGTACCATGTCGAGATAGGAGTAGGGCGATTCGATAAGTCTTATTATGGAGTCGAACGTTTCTGCGGTCGACTCGTCCGAAGCGATCAGGCTCAGTTCACTCGTCTTATGGGAAAATGCGAGAACGAGTCTGGGTCTTACCATATCGAGATCGGGGATATTGTCCCGATCTGCCAGGGCGTCCATATAAGGCTTCAAGACAGGCTCGAAGACTTTTACCATATCGTAGCCTATATAGCCGATGAAGCCGTCGAGAAACCCAAGCCCCGTTTCAAGACGCATCTTCTTGTAGTAGTTTCGGTCGACGTTGGCGTAGTACTCTTTCAAAAATGTGAACGGATCGATCGAAAGAGTGTGTTCGGTACCGCTCTCATCTATGTATACGGTCCGGTTTTCTTTATATATCAGCCTCTCTTTCGCACCGACGAAAATGAAACTGAAATTTCCCTCGTCGCTGCCGCCGACACTCTCGAAAAGCATCGTTGTTTCACTCTTGAAGTGTTCTCTGATCTTGGCGTAGAGAGCTGGCGGAGCGAACTGGTCGAACAGGATCTTTTTTACGAAAACCATACCGTCACTTTTTCCGTGTAATGTAGGCGTTTTGGTTTATACGCTTTTTAACCCGCTCAAGATCGCTTTTGGCGGCACTTCTGCTTGGATATGGACCGACAAGCACCTTTTTATAGTGTTTGCCGCTCTTGATACCTTCGACTATGATATAGTCGAGCCCCTCTTTTTTTATGGAGTCGAGGAATTTTTTGTCCGGTGGGTAGCGGAAAAAGGCCCCTACCTGTATGAAGTAGCTATCGCTTGAAGCCGCAGTACTCTTCTCTTTTTGTACCGCTGCCTCGTTTTTTTGTTGAGGTTTCGCCGCTACCGGCTCTTTTGCAGGCTCTTTTATAGGCTTGGCAGCGGTTTTTTCAGGGGCTTTTTTCTCCTCCTCGCCGTTTTTTGGTGCACTCTTTTTGAGCTTGTCGATAACCTGGTCGATCTTTCTTTCAGAAGAGCTCTCCTCTTCTATTGGAACCTGCTCGAAAAGTGGCTCTTTGGTCGGTGCCTTCGCCTCCGTCACGGGCTCCGGCGGGAGAATGATCGATGATTGCGGCGCACTCTCCTCCTCGATCAGGCTCTTTGTTATCAGGATGATCAAAATCAGTACCAGCAGCAGCATAGCGGCTGCAAGCAGTATCTTTTTCAAACCGGACGGCTTTTTCGGCTTTATTATCAAATTGTCAAGGTCGTCTTGTCTCTCTTCCATTCTCTCTCCTTCCGTGCGCTGTATCATCCGAAGATGATTTTGCAGATACCGCTGTGCGTTATCGGACAGGCTACATATGTTTCGACCATGAGGCTCCGCGCTCTTTCGCATACAGCTTGTAAGGCAGTATCAGTATATTATACTCTCTTGGCAGGTCCGGTGACGGAAAGACTCTCCATTCTCGCGGCAGTTTGGAGGCAAGCTTGGTAGACAGAAGCCGTCCGAGCTGATACGCTTCCGCAAGGTCGGTATGCCCCTTGTGCACATATAGATGCAGGTGTCCTGGCGTCTTGCTTTCGTATGCAGTAAAGTTGATGAAACCTTCCTCTCTCAGCATCAGCTGAGCCCTGTGCCAGAATCTTTCAGGGGAGCGTCCGTTGTAGTCGAATACGATATTCTCAACCTTGTTGAAGCGGTTGATGAGGTCGTGAGCGACTGTAATCTTGCCGTCGGCGTGTTCGTTCATAACGGTACGGGTCAGCGGCTTGTCGATACGCTCGAACTTGTTGTAGAAGATCCGGCCGTTCATGTTGATCTTGTCCACTATGCCCGAGCGCTGGATATAGTAGTGGTCCGTTATAAATTTTATCAGCTGGGTATCGACGTTATACATCATTGTCCTTTGGCAAACCGCAACCGCTTTTTGCATCGCTGCAAGCAATAGCCGTTGCGGTATATTTCATCTCACTCAATATGTCGGTCGATCATATATGACGAAGCGTCTTGCAAGCTCGGTCATTTCCGTTTTGATCCTCGAGTGTTTTTCTTCATTGGATATATCGTCCAAAACGTCGCAAATTGCATTGGCGATGACTTTGAACTCCTCCTCCTTCATGCCTCTGGCAGTAAGAGCCGGCGAACCTATGCGGATACCGCTTGTAACGAAAGGACTTCTCGTTTCGCCAGGGACGGTATTTTTATTGACTGTGATACCGGCGCGACCGAGTGCCGCATCGGCATCCTTTCCGCTGAACTCTTTGTTCAGGAAAGAGACGAGTACGAGATGATTGTCCGTACCGCCGCTGACGACGTCGTAACCTCTTTCGATCAGGGTTTCGGCAAGGACGGCGGCATTGGCTTTGACCTGCCTGGCGTAAACTTTCCACTCCTCCTCGAGATTTTTTGCGAACCCGACCGCTTTGGCCGCTATGACATGCACAAGCGGGCCGCCCTGTATACCCGGGAATATGGCGCTGTTGATCTTTTTGGCAAGATCTTCGTCGTTGGTCATGATGAGACCGCCGCGGGGGCCGCGAAGGGTTTTGTGGGTTGTAGTGGTTACCACATCGCAGTGCGGGAAAGGGTGGGGGTGCTCGCCGGCTACAACGAGTCCGGCGATGTGTGCGATATCTGCCAGCAAAAGGGCCCCTACGCTATCGGCTATTTCGCGGAACCTTGCAAAGTCGATCTCTCTGGCGTAGGCGCTCGCTCCGCATACTATAAGCTTCGGCTTGACTATATTGGCGATGTCCGCCACACGGTCGTAGTCGATCCTTCCGTCCATCTCGACGCCGTAAGTAAAGCTCTGATAGTTCTTTCCGGAAAAACTCACTTTCGCACCGTGGGTGAGGTGACCGCCGTGGCTTAGATCCATTCCCAGGATCTTGTCGCCGGCCTTTAGCAGTGCCGCGTACACACCGCCGTTGGCCTGGCTTCCGGAATGGGGCTGAACGTTTGCGTATTCGCAACCGAAAAGAAGCTTGGCACGGTCGATGGCGAGCTGCTCTACGGCGTCAGCGTATTCGCAACCTCCGTAATAGCGCTTGTAGGGATATCCTTCCGCATACTTGTTGGTAAAGATACTTCCTTGCGCTTCCATCACCTCCGGGAAGGTGAAGTTTTCACTGGCTATCATCTCCAGATGGTCGGTCTGTCTTTTGAGTTCATTTTTTAAAATATCGTAAACGATAGGATCGTTCTGTTCCAGGATTGTCATCTCTTTTCCTCACTTTTGATTTCTTCATCTTTTTCTTTTTCATTGTCGCTTTGCGATCTTTGGGGACGCATTGCCGGAAACAATATCACATCGCGAATCGAGTGTCTGTTTGTAAGAAGCATTACAAGACGGTCTATTCCTATACCCTCTCCGGCCGTAGGAGGCATTCCGTAGCCGAGTGCGTCCACATACTCCTCATCCATATGCATGGCTTCGTCGTCGCTCTCCTTTTGGGCCGCCTGCGCCTTGAAGCGTTCGTATTGATCGAGCGGGTCGTTTAGTTCGCTGAAGCCGTTGGCGATCTCTTTTTGGGCTATGAAGAGTTCGAAACGTTCGGCTATCTCCGGATCGTCGTCGCTCCGGCGTGCAAGCGGACTGATATCTATCGGGAAGTGGGTGACGAAAGTCGGGTCCACGAGCTTCTCTTCAACGAAAGCGTCGAAGAGTTCGCCCCATAGTTGCCCCTTGCTCAGACTCTCTTCTACCTCCACCCCTCTCTCTTTGAGATACGATCGCATAGATTCGCTATCTTCGAGTATATTTGCCGGTATTTCGCCGATCTCTACGAGAGCATCCTTGTACGCTATCCGTCTGAAGGGTGTGGAGAAGTCGATCTCCATCTCTCCGTATGGGAGTTTCGCCGGAAGATTCAACTCTTTGAAAAGATACTCGAAGAGCTTCTCCGTCAACTCCATGAGATCTTCGTATCGGTGGTAGGCCCAGTAGAACTCTATCATCGTGAACTCGGGATTGTGGGTATGGTCCATCCCTTCGTTTCTGAAGTTCCTGTTTATTTCGAATACGGCTTCGAAGCCGCCTACTACAAGCCTTTTTAGATAGAGTTCCGGCGCAATGCGCAAATAGCGGTCCACACCCAGAGCGTTGTGGTGAGTGATAAAAGGTCTTGCATTGGCGCCTCCCGGAATCGGGTGCATCATAGGTGTCTCCACCTCCAAAAAGCCGTGCTCTTCGAAAAAGCGCCTGATCAGGCTTACGATTTTCGAGCGCATAAGGAATGTATCTTTGACCTCGGGGTTCATGATCATATCGAGATATCTTTTTCTGTATCTCAGCTCGATATCCTGAAGTCCGTGAAATTTCTCGGGTAGGGGATTGATCGCTTTCGTGACCAGTTCGAGGCGTTTGACATGCATAGTCAGTTCACCTGTTCTTGTTATGAACGGGTATCCGGTGGCGGCTACGATGTCTCCCACTTCGACCATCTTTTTTACTGTTTTGAACCACTCGTCTCCCAGATCGTCCCTGCTGAAGTATATCTGCAAGACTCCGCTCTCGTCCTCTATCTTCGCGAAAGCCGCTTTCCCCATCAGCCTCAAGAACTTTATACGTCCGGCCACAGTGCAGCTTCTATCCGGTGCCGCTTTCTCTTCACTCTCTTTCAAGTAGGCGTACTTTTGCAGAAACTCTTTGTTCGTACACTCTTTTACGGTACGGTTCTGGTATGGGTTTACCCCCATCTGCCTAAGTGTATCGGCCTTTTCTATCCGCTGTTTTTGGTACTGATTGTCAAATATCAATCTTCATTTCCCTTTTTATTGAAATTTTCTATCGTTTTGGCACTCCGGACAGAGACCGAAGATCTTCATGGAGTGGTCTTCCATTTTGAAGCCGAACTCTTCGGCTATGATCTCCTGCCTTCTCTCTATTGCCTCGTCATAAAATTCCAGAATTTTACCACAATTTGTGCATATGATGTGGTCGTGATGGGCTTTTACTCCCAGTTCGTACTTTTTGCCCTGTGTACCGAAGGAGATGGATGTTACGAGTCCTGCATTCTCGAGAAGGGAGAGGGTTCTGTAGATAGTGGCGATACCGGTATTGAGGCCGGGCTGTTCGCTCTTTATTCTGCGGTAGAGCTCTTCCGGGGTGAAGTGTCCCGTATAGTTGTAGAGTGCGAACAGGATCGTTTCTCTTTGCTTCGTGAATTTCAGATTGTTGGATTTAAGCAGCTCTTTGAAACGGGAAAGAAGTGTTTCGTACGGTATCAGAGGGGATGTGGCTACCTCGTTACTCTTTTTCATCAGCCTTCCCCGTATTGTTTGCATCCATTTTGCTTTTTATGGCTTCGGCGCCGCTTTTTACAGCCTCTTTGGCTCCGTTTCCGAGAGTCTCCGCTTTTTCGGCAATACTGTTTGTATCTATATGGACTATGGTATTTCCGGTCTTTACGAACAGCGGATAGAGTATGCTTGAATCAGTAAAGCTCTTTGTATTGTTTCTGACAAGATCTATATTCGAGAGTGCATATACGATTACGGCTATTATTATGAAGACCTTGGCCGAAGCGAAAAGGAGTCCGAGAACCTTGTCCGCTACGCCAAGACCCGATAGTGAGACGAGTTTGGCTATCAAAACTCCGGCTATGATGCATCCAGTCCATATCAGTGCCAGGAGTACGAGAAAACCGATCATACCAAGCGCGGAAGGAGAGTCTATATGCAAAAAGCTTTTTCCGAGCCAGGCGCCGAATTCCGATGCGAAGAGTGACGCTATCCAGACACCGAGCACTATCCCTACAAGACCGGCCAGCTCTTTTATGAGTCCGTTGAAGAGACCTTTGATTCCGATCAGTATGATTAAAGAGCCGGTTATTATGTCAAACCAGTTCATATCCATCAGCGAACCACCAGTCTGTCTTTTCCTTCATGCTTCGCCTGGTATACTGCGGCGTCCGCACGCTCTATGAGGCTTTCGAGAGTATCTCCCTTCTGGTGCGATGTAAGGCCCATGCTCAGAGTGATACGGATGGTTTTTCCTTTATATATGAGCCTGTTGTTCCTGACGGCGTTCATCACTCTTTCGGCGACCTTTTTCGCATCCTCCTTGCTGGCTCTGTTGAAGATGATGAGAAACTCCTCTCCGCCGTATCTGTAGGCGCGGTCATACTCCCTAATGGAGAGTTTGAAGAGTTTGGCAAGAAGTACAAGTACCTTGTCTCCCGCAAGGTGACCGAATGTGTCGTTGATCTTTTTGAAGTCGTCCGCATCTATCATCAGTACGGAGATTTGAAGGCTTCTTTCGTCGGAGTGTTTGAGTAGCTCTTTCGCATCGATTTCGAGCGCTTTACGGTTGTAGAGCTTTGTAAGAGGGTCGATGTTGGACTGCTTTTGAAGCTCCTCGATCTCGCTTTCGAGCGACTTGATAAGCTCGTTCGCGCGCTGCAGCTCCTCCATCAGGTCGTTTTGAAAGGCTTCTATGCGGTTTTTGAATTTCGGAATGTCGATCTCTTCGGTGCTTTCGACGATATTTTCTATCTCTATCGTATGGGTTTGCGTTATCTGTTTGAGATTCGTATTGGACTCTTTGAAAGAGTCGATGCTCTCCTTGGCTATATCTATACACTTTTTCGACTTCTTTTCGTGTTCGCTTTCAAGATACTCGTCCAGATAGATCGAGTATCCGGACTTTCTCAGTCTGGAGAAAAAGGTCTCAACAACATCTTTTATAACTTCGGCCGCATCGTTCGCTTCGATATCTTTTGCAATGACACTCTCTTGTATCTCTTCACAGCTCTTTTTTACAACGTCAGTAATCTTTTCAAGGGATGGCATTTGTTTCTCCGAAATTCAGGATTGATCGTCGTCTACTCTTTTTTATGAGGTTTCCAAAATATTTCATTATAAAACATCGAAGCTGAAATAAAGTTATGTATAGTATTGAGAAAACCAAAAACAGGAGGATATGTGGGCAATTTTCACAAAATGCCCACATACTTGTCATATCGAAACAACCGGCGCCCCGCTTTGCGGATCGCTACCGTTTGAGATCCTTGAAAAATTCGGATATCATGAATGCCATCTCGAGTGCCTGATTGGCGTTGAGTCTCGGATCGCACTGTGTATGATAGCGGCTGCCGAGCGCATCCACCGTGATGTTGCAGCTCTGGCTTCCTGTACACTCCGTTACATCTTCACCGGTCATCTCCAGATGGATGCCTCCAGCGACCGTACCCTCGGCGGAGTGAATCTGGAAGAACTTCTTGACTTCCGCGAGAATGTTGTTGAACTCTCTGGTCTTGAAACCGTTTTCCGTTTTATATGTGTTGCCGTGCATCGGATCACAGCTCCATATGACGTTTTTGCCCTCGGCCTTTACACGTCTTAGAAGCGGCGGGAAGATATCCTCGATCTTGTCGGCGCCCATTCTCACTATCAGAGTGAGGCGTCCGGCGGTATTTTGGGGATTCAGCCTCTCAATAAGCTCTATAAGCTCGTCCTCTTTCATCGAGGGCCCCACTTTTACGCCTACAGGATTGTTGATTCCTCTGAAAAACTCTACATGTGCACCGTCGATATCACGGGTTCTGTCTCCTATCCAGAGCATATGCGCGGAGCAGTCGTACCATTTGCCGGTCAGGGAGTCGACTCGCGTGAGTGCCTCTTCATACCCGAGCAGCAGGGCTTCATGGGATGTATACAGTACGGTTTCATGAAGCTGCGGGGTATTTTCCGGAGTTATGCCGCAAGCGGCTATGAACTGCATCGCCTGGGTGATCTTTTCGGCGAGCTCTTCGTATCTCTTTCCGAGAGCTTTATCCTTGACGAAGTCGAGATTCCAGTTGTGGACTTTCGTCAGATCGGCCATGCCTCCGCGGGAAAATGCGCGCAGCAGGTTCAGAGTGGCGGCCGACTGGTAGTATGCCTTGATCAGCTTTTCCGGCCTCGCCTCTCTCGCTTCTGGAGCGAAGTCGGCGTCGTTTACAATGTCGCCTCTGTAGCTTGGAAGCTCCATGTCTCCTTTCGCTTCCGTATCGGAGCTTCTCGGCTTGGCGAACTGGCCGGCTATACGGCCGACTTTTACGACAGGCTTGCCGCTTGAGTATGTCATCACGACAGCCATCTGCATCATGACCTTGAAGAGATTTTTTATCGTATCGGCGTTGAAGGCGTTGAAGCTTTCCGCACAATCTCCACCCTGAAGCAAGAATGCTTCGCCTCTGGAGACTTTGGCCAGCTTCTCCTGAAGACTTCTGGCCTCTTCAGCGAAGATCAGCGGAGGAAATTTCTTTAGCTCCTCTTCGACCCTCTTTACGCTTTGGGGATCCTTGTAGCTGGGCTGCTGTTTTATAGGGAAGTCTCTCCAGCTCGATCTGTTCCATTCATTCATTGCGTAAATCCTTGAAAAATTTGCGCAATAATACCATAAAACGGAAAAAGAATCCTGTTTGTACCTATTTTTGTTTGCAGGAGGCGGCCCTAAAGGGCCGTTTTGTAGTTTAACTGATGTACTGGATCGCTTTGATCAGCTCATCCGGGCGGGTGGAGTATCTTAGCGCTTCGCTCTTGTCTATTATGTGGCCCTGTACGAGTTTCACCATGACCTGTGTCTGTGTCTGCATGCCGCTTTCGCCCTGTCCAAGCTGCATCTGGCTGTAGATCTGGTGTACTTTGTCTTCGCGTATGAGGTTTGCGATAGCCGGATTGGTTATGAGAATTTCCGGAACGGCGATACGCCCTCCGCCGATTTTCGGCAGAAGTGCCTGGGAGATGACGGCCACCAGAGAGGTCGAGAGCTGAGCCCTGACCTGCGGCTGTTCATCTCCGCTGAAGACATCTATGATACGGTTGACTGTCTGTGCGGCCGAGTTTGTATGCAGCGTTCCGAAGACGAGGTGACCCGTTTCGGCCGCTGTAAGTGCTGCGGCTATGGTCTCTTTGTCGCGCATTTCACCGATGAGTATGACATCCGGATCCTCCCTTAGGGCATACTTCAGAGCATGGGCGAAGGAGTTGGTGTCGGTTCCTATGTTTCTGTGGGAGAAGAGAGACTGGTTGTTTTCGTGAACGAATTCGATAGGGTCTTCTATGGTGATGATATGCTTTCTCTCGGTCATGTTTATTTCGTTGAGCATGGCGGCGAGAGTTGTAGATTTACCGCTTCCGGTCGGACCTGTAACCAGAATGAGCCCTTTTTCTCTTTGAATGAGCTTCTTGTATATTTGCGGGGCTTCGAGATCGTCTATACTTGGTATGTTTGTAGGAATCACACGAAAAGCCGCGGCGACGTCATCCATCGTCCTGTAGTAATTGGCACGGAATCTTCCTACTTCGGGAATCTGGATAGCGAAGTCAAGCTCTTTGTGCTCCTCGAAACTCTTTTTCTGCTTCTCCGTGATTATCGAGTAGCACATCTCTTCTATGGTCTCGCCGTCGAGTTTCGGAAGATTGAGTGGTACGAGACGGCCGTCTATACGTATCTGCGGTTCGCTGCGGCTTACCAGATGCAGGTCGCTCGCCTTGTAGGCAACCACGTTCTTGAGCAGTTTTCTTATATCGAGCGTAATATTG
>JAMONQ010000011.1 GCA_027065635.1 Campylobacterales bacterium
CATAGCCCACCATGTAGCGGAACGACTGAGTGTCGCACAGTTGACAGGTCTGGTAAGCGCGGTAGCCAATCAGGCCATAGCGCAAAACGGCGGCGAATATACGGAACTATTTCAGGCCGCACTGGGAATCGGCTCGCAGGTGGGAGTTATGCTTCCCTACTCCAGGATGCAAGAGAGCGAAGCGGACCATATAGGGCTGATCATCATGGCGATGGCCTGCTACAATCCAAAAGCGGCCCTGACGTTTTGGGAGAAGTTCTCCAAAGTAGGCAAAGAGCCGATCGTCTATCTTTCGACGCACCCCGCGCCAAAAAGCCGAATAGAGCAGATAAAAAGATTGATGCCGGAGGCAATGAAAGAGTATAGAAAGTGCAAGGTGCATACCCCCTGATTCGACCTCAATAGCTATCGGCGTAGTAGGAGCTGCGCACGAGCACTCCTGCTTTTACTGCACTAAAACCCATCTCGTACCCTTTTTTCTCCAAATCCTCGAAAAAACCCTCCGGGTAGTATCTCTCGACCGGCAGATGGCGAGGCGAAGGCTGAAGATACTGCCCTACGGTAAGCTCTCTCACTCCAGCCTCCAGAAGATCGGCCATCGTTCTTTCCAGCTCCGCCTCACTCTCGCCGAGCCCAACCATGAGTGAAGACTTGACCGCCCCGCTGAAGTGCTTCGAATAAAACCCGAGCACCTCCAGTGAACGCTCATAGCCGCTTTGAGGTCTTACAATAGGAGAAAGGCGTTCCACTGTTTCAATATTGTGCGCCAGCTTGTAGGCGCCGCATGAGGTGATCTCTTCAAGTATCCTGCAGTCGGCTCCGAAGTCGGGAGTGAGCAGCTCGATTTCAAGCTCCGGTATCAGACGTCGAAGCTCTTGAACAGAGGCTATAAAGTGCGATGCTCCGAAATCTTTCAGATCATCCCTGTCTACGGATGTTATTACAATATATCGTAGTCCAAGAGATTCGACGGCTCTTGCGAGCCTCTGCGGCTCTGAAGGGTCGGGAGGGCTTCCTCTTCCGGTTTCAACGTTACAAAATCTGCAGGCTCTGGTACAGACTCTGCCAAGAATCATGAAGGTCGCCGTTCCTCTTTCGTAGCATTCGGCTTTATTGGGGCAGGCGCTGCTTTCACAGACGCTATCTACACCGGCGTCAAAGAGCGTGCGGCGGGTTTTGTCTACAATGGCGGGATCAGGCGCCTTTACCCTCGGCTTGTACGGATTCATCCTACCCTCCATACCTGTGAATATAGTCGAAAAAGAGATAGTGCAGTGCTGTACCCGCCAAAAACATCACATATCCGGCCGCGATGAATCTAAAAAGAAAGACTTGAGCCTCTTTGCGCCCTCCGTACGTCAAAAAGAGCCTGTAAGCGATCAGATTCGCCATAGCGGCGACAAGAGTACCGAATCCGCCGACGTTGACTCCCCACAGCAGTGCACGCCAGTGATCCGTGAAGCGCTCAAGCATCAGAGCGGTAGGGACATTGCTTACAAACTGACTCATAAGAGCGGCCAGCAAAAATGTATGACTTCGGTGGGCAAGAGCGCCGTCTACAATCTCCCTTATATTTCCGGTAAGTCCAATAAAGAGCAGAAAAGTGAGGAGCAAAGAGTAGTCGACCCGCAAGGCGCCGCGATCGAAAAGAAGCGCATATACAACCGCGACGATCGCCGCCGCCGTCGGTAAAAGCCCCACAACAGCGGCAGCGACTACAGCAAATAGAAGAGTATATACAGCTGCCGTTTTGAAATCTATTTTGATACTGCCTTTTTGTTTCGGAGGCTCGGTTCGCACAAAAAAGGAGAGAGTGAGAAGAAAAAGAAGCAACCCTCCCGCAAAAGGCATCATCACACGTAAAAACTCCAGAAGCTCCACTTCGTACCAGCGATAGATAAAGAGGTTCTGCGGTGTCCCAAAAGGGGTAAGAGCGGCACCGACATGGGCAGTCAGCGCAACAAGGATCGCCAGATCCATCCGGCGCGGCGTACGCATAGAGAGCACCAGCGGCAACATTGTCACCAGAGTCACATCTATGGTCACCGCCATCGAGAGCGCGAAAGTAAGCAAAACCAGCTTCGCAGCCAGATATCCGCCCTGCTCCATCCGGCGAGCCAGCATGAGCGGCACCCTGCTTCTTTCAACTCCCCTGATCACGACAAAAAGAGCAAAAAGAAGGAAGATCGGAGTAATCTCTCTAACCGAGTAGATCGGTAAATGTCCAAGATATATCGAGGTGACCAGCAGTGCCGTACCGGAAGCAAAAAGGAGCCGCTCCCTCAAGAACAGATCCCGCAGACAGGCTCCCACTCTACCGCTCCTCTATGGTAATGTCGAAAGAATCTGCAATCAGAACCAAAAGTCGGTTTTGTACCTCCTCTACCCCGAGAGGGATACCTTCCGCACTCAGCGAAGTGGCGGAAACTCCTTCGAGTCCGCAGGGAGGGACAATATTGTGAAACATCAGATCCACATCGCAGTTGAGCGCCACCCCGTGAAGTGAAACACCGCCCTTGTAGCGAAAACCGACAGAAGCGATCTTTCTGTTTTCCAGATACCATCCGGGGTGCTTCGGATCGAAGGCGACAGCCGGCAACACTTCGGTGAAAAAGGAGTCGAAAGCGTTCCTGACACGCCGGTAAAAGTGTGCCGGTCTTGCGGCCTGAAAGCAGAAATAAAAGATCGCCTGCCCCTCGGAATGGCAAGTGACAGAGCCGCCCCTGTCGCTCCTTTGTACCGGTATAGGCCACTCTCTCTTGTCGTTGCAGCCTACCGTGAAGATTTTCGGGTGAGAGCATAAAAGCAGGTGGTTTTTACCGTCACTGATGGCGCTTTCGTGCACTTTTTGCATCCTCACGAGCGCCTCACTGTATTCCAAAACCCCAAGCCGGTGTACCATCATAGCCGATAAAAGCCCTTTTCCACAATTTCACTGAAAGTCGGATGCGCCAGTATCGTTCTTCTGCAAAGCGACGCATCCGCCTCGGCGGCAAGGGCCGTAGCGACCGTCGATATCAACTCTTCGGCATTCGGGGCCAATATCTGTGCTCCGGAAACGAATCCTTCGCGATCTTCATATATTATCACCGCACCCTCTTCTGCATCATGAATCCGGGCATACGGCCATCCTCTCAAAGGAACTACGGCGCTTCTATTTTTCGTTACGTCGCCGACTTGCGCATAGCTCATCGGAAGCGTATGGATGAATTTCACGACTCTGCCGAGATCGACAGACTCAGGACGTCTGCCCAGTATCCTGTTTACCACGAAAAGCACCTGCGCTCTGGCGGCATGGGCCAACTGAAGCACTCCGTTGCAATCACCCACAGCATAGTGACCCGGCAAAGACGTTTCGAAGTTTTCATCGACCTCTATCCCCTTTTTGTACAGCTTGATACTCTCGCACTTCAAAAATGATCTGTCAGCACGCCTGCCGGTGGCTACAAGAAGGCGCTTCGTATAGTGTTCGCTTCCATCTTCAAAGAGTATATGCACACCCCTTTTTTCGGTAGCCGCAGCACGCACTATGGAGCGCGACGGAACGAGCGTCACCCCAATTCTCTCAAGCTGACTCGCGATACCTTCACTTATTAGCGGGTGGGCCGTTCCAAGCAGCTTTTCACGACGCCATACAAGCTCGGTACGCACCCCTGCGGATGCGAAAAATGAGGCCATCTCCAAACCTATCGCCCCGTCGCCGTAGATCGTTATACTGTCTGGAAGAGTGCGCATATTGAGCACTTCGTCACTGGTGATGACAGACTCTTTGTCATACTCGATACCCTCCGGAATGAAAGGCCTCGAACCGGTGCCGATCACAATATATCGCGCCGTAATCTCTCCTTTTGATGTCCGGATCGTATGGGGTGCTACCAAAGCGGCCTCATCCTCCATGAGGTCGACCCCCTTGCACTGGCGCCTTATCGCGGCGGTAGAGTCCGCTACGATCTGCTCTTTTTTAATATACAGAGCCTCCATATCGAGCTTTGCCTCACTTTTGAACGGCCCTGTTCTGCTTCGCAAAACCGCCTCGGCATAGTGTAGAAACATTTTTGAAGGAATACAGCCGTTATGAAGACATGTACCGCCCAGACGTCCAAGATCTTTCTCAACCAAAAGGGTCTTGAGACCGCCTTTTTCCGCGACGACTGCACCGGCGTAGTTGAGACCGCCGCCTATAAAGCATATATCGTAGTCATAGTTCATCCATCACCCTTTTCAAAGTCGAAAAAATGCTCTTCAAACGCTACGATGCGCCCCTCTTTGACCATAACTCCTTCATTTTCAAGAAGCCTTCTTTTTGTAGTCTGACCGCCTTTGCCGGAGTAGTTTCCGAGCCTGCCGTCCGCCTTGACCACTCTGTGGCACGGTACCTCTGGAGCCTTCGGATTTTTACCGACCGCACTTCCTACCGCCCTTACCGCTTTTGTATCGAGGTATGCGGCGATAGCTCCGTAAGTGGTGACTCTACCCTCTGGGATAAGTTCGAGTGTTTTCCAGACCCTTTTTTGAAACTCAGTCGCCATCTTTTGACACCTTTTCGAAAAAGCGCTCATCCAAAGAGAGCTCTTTTAGAGTCTGCATAAAGCGTGCCGCCTCCATACCGTCGACGATCCTGTGATCTATC
>JAMONQ010000012.1 GCA_027065635.1 Campylobacterales bacterium
GCAGATAAAAGAGTTGCGAAAAGTACTTTTTTTACCATGATAGAGCGCCTTTTTTAAAGCAATTGTAGCGTATTTGAAGTTAGGGCATAAAAAAAGCCGCCCCCTTCGAAAGGGAGCGGCATAAGAAGAGATCGTATAACTCTCTATTAGAAGTTGTAAGTCAGATAGACCTGTACCATGTTGTCGCTTTCGCCCAGATCGGTATTGATATAAGCGAGTGTCGTATCCAAAGATCCGAAAGATTTGGAAGCGGTAACAGTGAGCTCAGTCATATCGTCACCCGTTGCATGATCGGCATTGGTGTAATAGACTGCGAAGTCAGCAACATCGTGCATCTCATACTCGGCTTCAAGCGTGTAAGAGTCTGTATCGGAAGCTGTTACATGTCCATACGCCCACCAGGCTTCGGTATAGATCTTGGAAGCGCCTGTGTTTGTTGCAGTGTTCCAACCGGCACCGGCTGAAGATTTGTCGCTCGAAGAGTAGGAAGCTCCCAATGAGAGTCCGTTCTCCATAGCGTAACCCACTTTTACAGCCCAGATAGAGCCGTCTTCAAGAGTAGCGTCATTCAGATCGAGAGTAGCGTACTGTGCACCGAGAGTAAGACCTTTGAGCTCGTCTTCGAGTGCGATATCGGCTTGCAGCCACAAAGCTGTAGCTACATCGTTGACATCATAGTACCACGCCTGAGCGGTAGTCATAGGAAGTGCAGTAGTCACGGCACCAAATGCGTAAGCTCCGTCTTGCTGATATGTTCCGAAAGGATCGTTACCGTTTTGTGCATTGTTTACTACTCCGGCGAGAGCAGCTATCGGGGCTGTTGCAGAATTCGGGTTTCCGATTGTAGGCGTAGCGCTTGTTCCGTTACCGCGACCTACCCATGCCGCTACCAGAGTAGTATCGGGGATATCGTTGTTCAGAACCACTGCCGCATCGAAAGTGTTCTGTGCGATAGACCATGTCTCTGTAAACGCGAGAGGTGTGTCGAGAGTCTGGCGACCCACTTTTACAGTGGTATTGGCGATCTTTTTGGCGAGCCACGCTTCGCTTACCCACCACTGGTTGCTAAGGCCGGCATCCCATACCTCGCTTACGAGGTTGTTTTCAAGACCAAGAGTGTTGAGCATCGTTACACCGATTTTACCGGCCACACCGTCCGCAAGATCCGCGCTTGCAGCGATATCCAGAGCCGCCTGACCTGCAGATGAATCTTGCGAGAACAGATCGCCGTTGTGCGCATCGGTTGTGCTATAGTAAAGCTTGGCGTCACCGCTCACTTTGATATTTTGAACATCCGCAAATGCAGATACTCCCATTGCCATAATAGCCGCAAGGCTCAGTTTTGCAAATTTCATTCCTACTCCTTAGGGGTTATTTGTTAGCTTGCAAGCGCCATTATATCATACGGTAAACTTAAACCGCCATTATTACGCATAAATAAGGGTTATTATGCATATTTATTACCTTACGTGACGCTTATTTTAACTTATCCCAACGAAGTACGGCCTTGCCCTCCTCTTCATCTATCGCAGCCATTCCCATTATGTTATATCCGGCATCTACATAGTGTATCTCGCCGGTAACGCCGGATGCAAGCGGGCTTAAAAGATACATCGCACTGTTGCCTACCTCGTCGATAGTGACATTGCGTCCCAGGGGGGCGTTCGCTTCGTTCCATCTCAAAATGGACCTGAAGTCACCAATTCCGCTGGCGGCAAGCGTCTTTATCGGACCGGCGCTTATAGCGTTTACCCGTATACCCTTCTGCGCTCCAAGGTCTGCGGCGAGATAACGTACCGAAGCCTCGAGTGCAGCCTTGGCTACACCCATTACGTTGTAATTGGGAATAACCCTTTCGGCTCCAAGATAGCTTAGAGTCAATATTGAAGCGTTTTGATTAAGGAGCGGATACATCCGGCGGCTAAGCTCTATCAGGCTATATACGGAGATATTCATAGCCACTTCGAAAGCCTCCTTGCTCGTATTCACAAAAGGCTCGCTAAGCGCCGCCTTCGGAGCGAATGCCACCGCATGCACCACAAAGTCGAATGTACCCCACCGCTCTTTCAGGCTCTCGGCCAGCGCTTCGAATTGTTCCGGCTTGCTCACGTCAAGCGGATAGACCATATCGCTGCCAAACTCGGCAGCAATCGGCTCAACACGCTTTTTAAGAGCATCGTTCAGATACGTAAAGGCCAGCTCGGCACCCTGCTTGTAGCACGCATTTGCAATACCGTATGCTATGGACTTGTTGTTGGCGACCCCGACGATGAGGCCTCGTTTGCCTTTCATGATCATCTTTTTCCTTTTGAGTGAAAAGTTAAAAACTAAAAACTAAAAGTTTCGGAGGCGACTTTGCCGCTTCCATACACTTTAGCTTTGAGTTTTCAACGTTTTAAGACTCGATACCAGCAACCTGACAAGTTCGTCGGCATCGGGCTTGATACTTTCAAACATTCTATCATTTAAATATTGAGCATCGTGTAAGAGCATCAGCCAGTAGTTCGCTTCATTCGCCTCTTTTAGACCGATATGCAGTTTGTTGATAAAATCGGCTCTGGACTGGGCAAACTCCGCTTCATAAATCGATGCTCCTACCGCCGTCCCGCTACGTAGCAGCTGCCGACTCAGAACAAACTCCCGCTTTTCATCCTGAAGCCAGCGGCTGAGTTTCACGATACGGAGGGCAAAAGCATAACTCTTTTTCCGCAGTACACTCTCATTCGCATCCATAAAATGTCCGTGAAACGGTTCACCAAAACTTTTAGTTTTTAGTTTTCAACTTTTCACTATCTCCAGCATGGAAACCATGCTGGAGATCTCCCAACTCGCCGTTCCGATCAGTGCACCGTCGCATCCTGGTACCGAGAGAATCTCGCCAATGTTTGCCGGTTTGACGCTGCCGCCATAAAGAAGCGGGCGGTCGCTGAGAGCCTTGATCGTAGCGTGGGTTTTCTCTATCAGTTCAGGTGTTGCCGTTTTACCCGTACCTATAGCCCATACAGGCTCATACGCCAGTATCAGATTTTCATACCTTGTATCGATCCCGTCGAGTTGCTCCACAAGATAGCGACGCACAGCGTCATCCCCGGCTTCACGGACCTCCAGCGGCTCGCCTATACAATAGAATATACAAAAACCCCGCTCTTTGAACCAGGTGAATTTCTCGGAAATAAACTCCTGGCTCTCTTTTAGTATATGACGTCTCTCGCTGTGACCTATAAGCACGGTATCTATACCGAACTCATCGAGCTGCTCCAGCCCGATCTCTCCCGTAAACGATCCCTTGACGGTCGGATAGGCGTTCTGTACCCCTATCTTTATTCCGCTTTTTATGTCGAAACTGTCAAGAGCGGTGAAGGGAGGAAATATGTATACAGGAGTATCCACACCGTTTTCCGCCATGAAAGAGTCGAGCCTGGCAATATACTCTGCACTCGAGCGTCGCGTATGGTTGGTCTTGAAATTGGCCGCTATGATTTTGCTACTCATCATCACCGTCCACTTCCAGTGCGGCGATACCCGGCAGAGTCTTGCCCTCAAGAAGCTCCAGACTCGCCCCGCCGCCGGTAGATATGAATGTCATCTCGTCATCCACGCCGACGCGCTGAATCAGATCCGCGGTATCGCCGCCTCCGATTATCTTCGTAGCATACGACTCCGCTACATAGTTGGCCAGCTTGAAGCTTCCCCTCGCGAACTTGTCCATTTCATACACCCCCATCGGACCGTTCCAAAGGATAGTCTGCACATCGCTTAGAGCCTCTCTAAAGAGCCTGGTGGAAGCGAGGCCTATATCAAGACCTATCCACTCTTTGGGAATCTCCTGGAATGTGACATATTTTACCTGGGCATCCTCTTTGAATTCCGGCGCGACTACAAAGTCCACCGGAAGGTAGAATTTCACACCGAGCCTCTTGGCTTCGTCCATGATATGGCGGGCATCTTCGAGAAGATCGTCTTCGACAAGAGAGTTGCCCACCTCGTAGCCGCGCGCCTTCCAGAATGTAAATGCCATGGCCCCGCCTATAACCATCTTGTCCACCTTGGGAAGAAGGTTGATCAACGCTTCGAGCTTCCCGGATACTTTGCTTCCGCCGACTATCGCCATAAACGGTCTTGTCGGTTTCTTCAAAAGCTTGTGGAAATACTTGATCTCTTTTTGGAGAAGAAAGCCTGCACCCTTGTGGCTGTTGTCGAAATAGTGGGTGATCGCCTCTACCGAAGCGTGCGCTCTATGGCTTACGCCGAATGCGTCATTGATATAAAAACTGGCCATGGATGCCATCTTTTTGGCCAGTTCCGGATCGTTTTTTGTCTCGCCCGGCTCGAAACGCACATTTTCAAGCAGCAAAATCTCGCCGCTTTTTAGCTCTTGGGCCTTCTTCATGGCATCCGGTCCTACCACATCCTCTGCAAGTTTGATCTCATGATGCAAAAGCGCCTGCAGTCTTTTTGCCACAGGCTTCAATGAGAGCTTTTCGTCGACGACGCCCTTTGGCCTGCCCATATGACTCGCAAGAATTATCGCACACTCATGATCGAGGCAGTAGCGTATAGTCTGCATCGCCGCGCGGATCCTTCTATCGTCGGTAATGTTTCCGAACTCGTCGAGAGGCACATTGAAGTCGCACCGTATAAATACCTTTTCACCGGCAAGTTCGAGATCTTTAATCGTCAAAAGTTTCATCTGCTTCCTTTGATAAGATTTCTATTTCGTTATATATAGAGCCATCTCCACGAGCCTGTTGGCATAGCCCCACTCGTTGTCGTACCACGCCATGATCTTCAGCATGTTTCCTCCCACGACCTGGGTAAGATCTTCCGCGACTATGGCGCTTCTTGGATCACCGCAGAAATCCTGGCTGACACCGTAACGGCTATCTATACCGAGAATCCCGCGCAACTCGCCTCTGGCCTGTTCCAGAAAGAGCAAGTTTACCTCCTCCGCGCTCGTATCCTTTTCGAGAACGAGATTCAGGTCCATCAGGGAAACATCGGGAGTCGGTACACGCACACTCTGTCCGTGAAGCCTCCCTTTCAAAGAGGGAAGAACCTTGTATATCGCCTCTGCCGCGTGGGTCGAGGTCGGTACCAGATTGACAGCTGCCGCACGACATCGGCGCAACTCCCTGGAAGAGGCGGCATCCATCAGACTCTGACCGCCCGTATAGGCGTGTATCGTCGTCATCAAACCGCTTTTAATACCGTAGGTCTCATCTATGATCCGGGCGATAGGGCCGAGGCAGTTCGTTGTGCAGCTGGCGTTGGAGATTATCTCTTCCCCTCTATACTCTTTGGCGTTGACGCCGAAGACATATGTAGGTGTATCGTCCTCCGCAGGTGCCGATATGATGACACGCTTGGCGCCGTGCCTGATGTGCGTCTGTACTATATCCCGCCTCAGAAAACGCCCGCTGCACTCCAAAACCACATCCGCACCCTCTTCGGCGAATCTGAGGCGTGCAGGATCCGGCTCCCGAAAAACCTTGATGCGCCTCTGCCCAATTACAAGCATACCGTTTTCAAAAAATACCTCTTCATCGAACGGCCCGTGAACCGAATCGAAGCGGGTAAGATACTCTATACTTTTTGGATCGGCCAAATCGTTGATCGCAACCAGTTCCACATCTTCACGTCTGGATACGATGCGGGCCACACTGCGTCCGATGCGTCCATATCCGTTGATTGCAATCTTCAAAGCCAATGGAGTTTCCTTGATACCGAAATATTAGGCTCGATTTTATCCAAAGAAGTGTATAATTATTATTAAATGAAAAAGAAAAAAGCGGCAATATTCGGCGGAAGCTTCGACCCGCCCCATTTCGGTCATATAGAGGTGATGAAAAAGGCGCTCGAAACCCTCGATATCGACAGACTCATAGTAGTACCGGCCTACGTGAGCCCTTTCAAAAAAGGTCACTCCGCACCGCCGAAACTGCGTCTTGAGTGGCTTCGCAAAATAACCGGTTTCGATCCGAGAATCGAAGTGAGTGACTACGAGATCGAAAAAGAGGGCAAATCATACACTTTCGATACAGTCGCCCATTTCAAATACTTTTTTGATACAATTTACCTCATCATCGGAGCGGACAATCTCAAAACTCTTGAAAAATGGCACAGATTCGAAGATCTCGAGAAGATGGTTCGCTGGGTGGTTGCGTCACGCTCCGACGAGCCGATTCCGGAAGGTTTCATTCTTCTGGATACGGATATGCCGATAAGCTCGACACAGTTGCGCAAAAATATCGATCCGGAATGGATCCCGGAAGCCATACGCGAAGAGGTGGTCCGTTTCTATACCAAACAGCAAAGACAGGAGAGCAGTTGAACAGCAATACAGAGCAAAGAATAGAGAGGATCATAGATACTCTCGATCAGAAAAAAGCGGAAGACATCCAGGTGTTCGATCTTAGAGAGAAGGAGTACCTGACACAGTTTGTGATCATCGCCACGACCCTTGGAGAGAAGCATACACTGGCGCTTTTGGGATATTTGAAAGATACTCTAAAGCCAGCGGGAGAGAAGTTTGTCGCCGTCGAAGAGGGTGAGCAGTGGACCATAGTCGATCTTGGAGATATCATGATCCACCTTATGGTTCCTTCATATAGAGCGAAATACAATATCGAAGAGTTTCTGGAGTCGCTACAAACAAAAGAGTCTTACTCTTGAGCTCCGGACAGACCGGAACAGTCTGCAAGCTACTTGTCCGAAGCTCTTGCGGATCGTATAAGCAAAAGGCGTTCCACTCGTAAAAAAGAGCGGAAGAGACGCTTGACCACTCCTTTGGAACGGGCTTTGCAAAGAGCGGCTACATCCTTTGAGCCGCTTCGATACCGAGCATCTTCAACCCTACCCTGAGAGAGAGGGCGACCATTGCGGAGAGCTTTAGGAGCGCCTCCTCGTTTGGAGTGCCTACTACCCTGTTGTCGTAGTAGAATTTATGATACATCCCCGCAAGATGCTTGAGATACTCCGTCACCTTCTGAAGCTGCCTGTTTTTAAATGCATCTTCCAGAACCTCCGGTAGAAGCAAAGCGGTAAAGAGCAGATCGTAAGCCTCTTCGCTCAATCCGTCCAAAGAGACATCATAAACAGACTCCCGACCCCTTCCTGCTTTTTCAAAAAGCGAAAAGACCCTCGCGTGGGCGTAGTTTATATAGTATACCGGGTTGGAGTTGTCCTCTTTTTTCAAATCTTCCACATCGAACTCCAGATGCGTATCGCTCTTTTTCGTAAGAAAGATAAACCTGAGAGCGTCGGCACCTATCTCCTCGACGATATCACTCATCAAAATGAAGTTGCCGGCACGCTTGGACATCTTGTACGGCTCTTTGTCCTTGAGCAGAGAGACCATCTGTGAAAGTATTATCTCCAGCTTCTGCGGATCGTGCCCGAAAAAGGCTATCGCAGCCTTGACCCTTGCTATATAGCCGTGGTGATCCGCACCCCAGATGTTGATATATCTGTCATACCCGCGCTCGAACTTCAGGTAATGGTAGACTATATCTCCGGCCAGGTATGTAGGACGCCCGTCTTCACGCACAACGACCCTGTCTTTCTCATCACCGTGTTCGGTAGACTTCAGCCACCATTTGCCATCCTTTTCATAGACGGCACCGGCATCGGCAAGGCGCGTCAAAACCTCGTCCCATCGATCATAAAGGCTCTTTTCGCTGACATAGTGGTCGAAAAAGATTCCCACTTCGTGAAGATTTTCGTTGATGAGTTCGAGCATTCTCTCTTTGGCCCACTCCGAAATCTCCGGTATGAACGATTCGTCGACAAACTTTTCCGGTCCGAGCGCCTCTACCGCTTTTGCGGCAAGGTCCGCTATATACTCCCCGCGATAATACTCCTGCGGCCACTCCACTTCGAGCTTCAAGACACTCTCACGGGCGGAAAGATAGACGGAGAGCCCCAGAAGATATATCTGGTTTCCGGCATCGTTTACGTAATATTCGCGCTCTATCTTGTATCCCAGATGTTTTCCTATACGGGCAAGCACATCACCCCATACAGCGCCGCGTGCATGACCGATATGCAGCGGTCCGGTAGGATTGGCGCTGACAAACTCCAGCAGTATGCTCTCGGCAATGTCGCCTCTTGCAAATTCATCCTCGTTTTTCAGGGCCCATGTGGCATACTCGTTCAAAAAGTCGCGGCTCAGTTTTATATTGACATATCCTTTGAGAGCGTCAACTCTCTCGAACATCTCCTCCTCTTTGAGTCTCTCTACAAGCTCTTCGGCAATCTTTATCGGAGACTTTCGAAAAACCTTGGCCAAAGAGAAGGCTATCGGAGTAGCGTAGTGGCCGAAACTTTTATCTTTCGGTTTTTCGAGCACTACAGGGTGATCGATATGCTTTTTCAGGATCTCGTAGACTCTATGTTTCAACGATAAGCCCTACGCCTCTTTTTTATCTTCGGTTTTTGCGGAAGCGACGGTTTCGCTCTTTTGCTCTACCTGTTTTTCACTCTTTGTTTCGGCTGCGGCCGCCTTCTCCTCCTCTTCATCCTCTTTCATCGCCTTTTTGAAGTTTCTGATTCCGCTGCCCATCCCCTTTGCGAGTTCCGGAATCTTTTTCGCTCCAAAAAGCAGCACTACTATCGCCAGAATTATCAGAAGTTCCGGCATTGACGGCATACCCATGCTATCTCCTTCTTTTAAATTTTAGTCTATATTATATCTCTCGTTGGCTGTTGCATGCCTTATGAGTGAAGCAAACGTCAAGAACAAACCTCTTTCAGGACTCCCGCCAACGGTTCACGAAGCTCAAAGCCTGCTTGCGTCCCTTCTTGAGCCTCGCTGCCTTGGCCACCGCTATAAAAGAGTCGACAGCCTTTTCAAAATCGTCGTTTACGATCAGAAAATCGTATGCGGTAACATACTCTATCTCTACCAGGGCGTTCTGTATACGCTTTTTTACGATCTCCTCATCATCCGTGCCCCGGCTTTTTAGCCTTCTTTCGAGTTCACTCAAAGATGGCGTGGTGACAAACACGGAGGTTATAAGATCACCCATTCTCTCCCTGGCTATCGCATGCCCCTGCACATCGATATCGAAAATCACCAGCTTTCCCGCCTCCAGCGCCTCTCTTACAGGCTTCAAAGAGGTTCCGTAATAGTTTCCGTGCACCTGTGCATACTCCAGAAACTCGCCGGCCTTGATATCCGCTTCGAACGTCTCGTGATCGACGAAAAAGTAGTCTACACCATCCTTTTCACCCTCTCTCGGTGCTCTTGTCGTAGTGGAGATGGAGAAGTAGTACTCTCCGATCTGGTTTTTCGCAGCCTTTATCAATGAACTCTTTCCGGCGCCGCTGGGACCGGAAACTATAAGTATCGCTCCAAATCTATGCACCTATCACACCTCTTTGGGAAAGGTAATGTTTATCGTTATCTGTGCTCCGGCCAGAAGCTCTCTCAACGCCTTCGGATCGACACCTGCAAGTTTTGCGAGCAGTTCGGCGCCTTCATGAGAGCCGTCCCGATCGACAGGCTCTTTTTCACCGGACGATACCGCAGCGCTAACCGCCGCACCGCCGAGCGCAGCCGCCATCTCCTCCTCACTGATGAGATCGAGCTCATCTTCGATCGGCTCTTTCTCGACCGACTCATCTTCCTGTTTGGGCGCAGGCTCGGGCTCTTTTGCAGCTTCCTCTTCCGCCTCTTCGAGCTCTTCTGTCTCCTCTTCCGCCACGGGCTCTTGCAAAGGTGTTTCCTCGAGTTCTTCCGTCTCCTCTTCGAGAAGATCGTCCATGAAAAGCTCATCCGACTCTTCGGCAGACTCTTCATCCTCTTCTATGCCCTCATCGAGGAGCTCCTTGACAGCGTTGACCTGCTCCTCGTCAAGCACTCCCCCTTCCGCATCAGAAAGATCTCCGAGCTCATCAAGGGCGGCAAGCTCGGCTTCGTCGATCTCCATCTCCGCGGCGATTTCCTCTTCGGAAATATCTATACCCTCCAAAAGAGCCTCTATCTCTTCATCCGATTTGTTATCGGAGAGGCTCTCCTGCGAACCGGACTCTTCAGGTTCTTCAGGCTCTTCAGGCTCGGTCCGATCCATCTCTTCAATCAAGGCCTCCAGGTCCAGCTCTTCGGAGAGATCATCCTCTGCGGCCGGTGACTCTTCAAGATCCTCCGGCATCGACGACTCATCCTCTATCTCTTCGATCGACTCCGCCGCATCATCCTCTTTTGCAGTCGGCTCATCGTCAATACTCTGCGGATGCGACGGCTCCTCTTCCAGCTCCTCGAGTCCCTCGAGACCCTCAAGATCTTCGAGACCCTCAAGGTCTTCAAGATCCTCCAGTCCTTCCGGCTCTTCGTCGCCGAGATCCCCGTCGGAGTCCCCGCCTTCCTGATCGCCGGACTCTTCCGATGACTCCTCGAGCTGCTCGAGCAGTGCATCGAAGTCCTCTTCTTGCGAAGTATCCTCTTGCGTATCCAAAAGCGCATCATCCTCCGCAGAAGCGGACTCGCCGCCTAAATCGCTCTCCTCGCCGGCCACAGGTTCCTCTTCCATCGGCTGATCCTCTTCCATCTCAGGAAGCATCATATCATCCTTGATCTCCATAAGAAGATCCACCATCTCTGTCGGTAGAAACGGCTTTTTCAGATAGTAGTCAAACCCCTCCGGCCGGCTCTCTTCATCGGCATATATCAGGCAGGTTTTGCGCGCACCGCTTCTCTCCTTGAGAGCTTCCAAATCGATATCGTCGAGCTTTGCGTCATCTATGAAAAGAATATCATACGGGCCCTCTTCCATCTCGTCAACGAGCGGAGTCTCTACAACGTCAAATCCGGATTTCTGGGCGCTTAGTCCGGTGAGTTTCGAAACTACCGGGTTTTGGTTGATCAGAAGCATACGCATCATAGAGCCTTTTTTATGGGTTGAAAGCCGGCCACCGGGCACGGACCGGCTGAATGTTTTATTGTATAATCAAGATCATTTATTTTTGCTTTAGGATCGTTTCATGCAAAAATTCATACAGACTCTTATCGTCGCCTTTTTCATCTTTTCGCCAGCAATCGGCGATGTCAAACTCAAAACATACATACTTCCCGAGGAGGCGAAGCCAGCACTCAAACAGATGCTTCACAGCATAGATATCGCAAAATACAGAATCGACGCCGCAATTTATAGCTTCACCCACAAAGCCATCGCCAAAAAACTTGCCAATGCCGCAAAACGCGGCGTAAAGATCAGGATTATCTTCGATCGTGAAACGAATATGAAAAACCGCCGAAGCCAGATAGGGTACCTGGCCAGGTTCCGCAACATCGAAACCTATCTTCTGAGCGGGAAAGAGAGAAAAAGGGGCGGCGGATACGGCCTTATGCACATGAAGCTGATGATCGTAGACAACAGATACACCATTTTCGGTTCAGCCAACTGGACATACTCCGGTTTCGGACTCAACTACGAAACTATCACTTTCGTGCAGAGCTACGCCAAGGCGGCGAAGATGGAGCGGGCATTTGAAAAAATGGTGCTCAAAGCGACACCTTACTGATCGGAAGCTATCCGATCCATAGACCCAAAACTCTCATAGCCTCGAGGAACTCCTCTTTGAAAATAAGCATCATAGTCCCGAGTACCGCTATCCAGACCGCCATGGAGAGGGCGATCTTGATCGGAAAACCTACTACGAGCAGGTTGAATTGCGGCATAGTCTTCATAAGCATGCCGAAAATGATATCGGAAAGCAATGAGAGCGCTATGATCGGAAAGGCGAGCGAAAAACCCATGACAAAGAGGTGCCCCATAGCGCTCATCACATAGTTGAAAATCTCTTCAGAAAGTATGAATCCCCCAAGAGGCGCCTGCCTGATCGCATCCACCATCCATATCAGCATAATGTGGTGCCCGTTGAAAGCGAGCAGTATCACCATGGCCAAAACCAGCAAAAACTGGCTTACAAGCGGAGATTGCGCCTGGCTTTGCGGATCTATGACACTGGCCAGCGAAAAGCCCATTACAAAAGCGATCTGCTCTCCCGCATACGAGAGTATTCCGAATACGATATTCAGCACGACGCCTGCGATCAGTCCCATGATCGCTTCAGAAAGAATCGCGGCAAAGAGCATGGCGTAGTTTTCCGGCTCCGGAGTGACCGGCACGACAGGAAAAAGTACCAGTGTCAGATAGAAGGCAAAAGCCGCCTTTATCTGGGGGGAAATCGACATATGGTTGAAAAAAGGCATGAACACGAAGAGTGTCGAGAGTCTGACAAAAAGAAGCAAAAAAGTGTAGATATGATCCGGCTGAAGCAGGCTGTACCAGCTCACCCCAGAAGCTCCAGTCTGGCGTGATCGAGCCTGTATACCCTGTCGCAGCTCTTTGCTATCCTCTCGTCGTGTGTTACAAGAAAGAGTGCCCCTTTTACCCTCTCTATATGATCGAAAACGGCATCCATCGCGATATGAGCCGTCTCGTCGTCGAGGTTGCCGGTCGGCTCGTCGGCAAAGATGAGACGCGGCCGCTTGGAGAGTACCCTGGCGATGGAGACTCTTTGCTGCTGCCCGCCGGAGAGTTCGGTCACCCGTTTATCCATCAGCTCCGCGATACCGAGCCGCTCAAGAAGCTCTAAATCCGGCTCCGTTTCACTAAGAAGTGTCGCGATTTCTATATTTTCGGCACCGCTCATCCCTTTGAAAAGATAGTGAAACTGAAAGATGATCCCGATCTCGTAGCGCCGGATAGCGAGGCGCTCTTTGTCGCTTAGTGAGTATATATCGGAGCCCAATATCTCCACTCTGCCGCTTTGCGGCTTTAGAAGTGTCGCAAGGATATGTAAAAGTGTAGATTTGCCGCTGCCGCTCACACCTATGACGGCAACTTTTTCTCCCTCTCTCAAAGAGAGATCCACTTCATTGAAAAGCGGATAGTCGAATGCGTGTGATAGATTTCGAGCACGTAGAAGCTCCGCGCGGCCGATAGACGGCCCGGCGGAGTGCTCTGGAGAGTTCATGAGCTTCAGTTGCCCATTTGTGCCGCGACTTCGGCTGCGAAATCTTCCTCTTTCTTCTCGATACCTTCACCAAGTTCAAAACGGATGAACTCGACGATTTTTGCCGAACCGCCTGCCTCTTTGGCCGCTTCGTCCAGCACCTGACCGACCGTCTTCTTGTCATCCATGACGAAAGGCTGGTTTACAAGAGTGTTGTCCTTGAGATATCGCTTTATCTTTCCGGGGATGATCTTGTCCCAGATAGCTTCGGGCTTGCCCTCTTTCTTGAGCTGCTCTTTTGCGATCTCCTCCTCCTTGGCGAGTACCTCCGCAGGTACCGCTTCTTCATCGAGGAAAGCCGGGTTCATAGCGGCTATATGCATAGCGATATTCTTCAGCGTCGGACGGATCGCTTCGCAAGTCTTGTCGCTGTCGCATTTGGCGGCGATGAGTACGCCGACTTTTCCGTTTCCGTGTATATATCCCTCTACCGTACCGTTTTCACCGGCATCGATAGTGACGAAGCGGCGCATTACGATATTTTCGCCGATCTTTGCGATCTCGCCTTTGAGATACTCTTCAAACGTAGTACCGTCTATCTCCGTCTGGAGCAGATCCTCGACAGTGGTCGCAGTAGAGCAGTGAACATGGCGGGTAGCCTTTTTCAAAAGTGCCTTGAAGTTGTCGTTTTGGGCGACGAAGTCCGTTTCACTGTTGATCTCGGCGATAGTGCCTTTGCGATGATCGTCACTGATCTCGATACTGATAGCGCCTTCGCTGGCGATACGCCCAGCCTTTTTGGCCGCGCTCGAAAGACCCTTCTTGCGAAGCCACTCAACCGCCTTCTCCATATCTCCGTCTGTTTCGGTAAGAGCCTTTTTGCAGTCCATCATACCTGCGCCTGTCATCTGGCGCAGCTCTTTTACCATCGCTGCGGTTACTGCCATTTTACTCTCCTTTCGCTTCTGCGGTTTCGTCTGCTTCGGCTGCACCTTCGGCCTCGCCTTCAGCGACCGCCTCTTCGGTAACTGCCGCCATCTCCTCTTCGGTTACGGCCTCTTCGCTCTCGGCCTCCTGGGCGGCAAGCTCGCGCCCTTCGATGATAGCATCGGCCATTTCGCGGCAGAAGAGCTGAATCGAGCGGATAGCGTCATCGTTGCCCGGAATCGGATAGTCGATCAGATCCGGATCGCAGTTCGTATCGAGCGGAGCGATGACAGGTATGCCGAGTCTTCTGGCCTCTTTTATAGCGATACGCTCTTTTACCGCGTCTACGACAAAAAGATAGTCGGGAAGATTTTTCATGTTGCGGATACCGCCGAGATAGTTTTCGAGCTTCTCTTTTTTACGCTTGAGCATAAGAGCCTCTTTTTTGGTCAGAAGCTCCATCTTGCCGCTCTCTTCCATCTCCTCGATCACTTCGAGTTTGCGGATCGATTTACGGATCGTCTGGTAGTTTGTGAGCATACCGCCGAGCCAGCGTGTCTGAACATAGGGCATACCGCAGCGCTGCGCATGCTCTACGATAGCGTTTCTGGCCTGTTTCTTGGTACCTACGAACATTACCGTCTTGCCCTCTGCCGCGGCGTCTCTTACGACATTGTAGGTATATCTGAAGTATCTTAGCGTCTTTTGAAGATCGATAATGTGGATATTTTTTCTGACTCCGAAGATGAACTTCTTCATCTTGGGATTCCAACGACGTGTCTGGTGTCCAAAGTGCATACCGCACTCGAGCAGGTCTTTCATTGTGACCATGGGTTCTCCTTGAAAAAAATTGTCTACTGTGGCATATGCCCAGGTTTACGGACATCTTGTCCATCCTCTGTGCCCATCAACGCTATCGCGCAACCTGTCAAGGATTGACACATGTGAGGTTTCCCTTTTACGGAAAAAGGGAGTGAAATGATACTGAATATTAACTGAATTTCAGCTTTCTTTTATACGTTCTCCATAAGTTTCCGCACTGCCGGAACATATTTGGCATCTTCGACCTTTATATGATCCAGCCACCAGCTTTTAAGAGACTTCAGAAGTTGCAGAGGTTCGTTTACCTGCTCTATCGACGCCCTTAGCTGCCGCAACTCCTCCAAAAAGCGCTCGTGCTCCGCGGCATGAGACTCGCTCTCTTCATATCCGGCAGCCTCCATCAGCTCCTCCTCCACTATGAAGTGGACGGCGAAGAAGTGCTCGAGCATCTCCAGCATCCTCTGCTGCTCCCGCTCCGCATCTCCTCTCTTCATGAAGTAGTAGAGGGTGTTGATCATGGAGACGATTCCGCGGTGCTGCTCATCTATCAGAGGGATCCCCATGGCATCCTCTTCCTGCCAGATGATGAAGAGCGACTCCTTCATCCTCATTCGCCCTTTTCGAGCTCTTCGAGCTTCTGTCTGACTGCCTCGACATGCCCCTTGACTCTCACTTTCGGCCAGACAGCGGCTATCTTGCCCTCCGGATCGATCAGAAAGGTGGAGCGTATCACCCCTTCGTACTCTTTGCCGTAGAGCTTTTTGGGGCCCCATGCGCCGTAGGCTTTTAGCACCTCTTTGTTTTCGTCGCTAAGCAGGGTGATTTTGAGTCCCTTCTTCTCTATGAATTTTCTGTGCTTGTCCGGCGAATCGGGGCTGACGCCGAGAATTACCGCACCAAGCCCTTCAAAATCGGGCATAGCCTCGGTAAAATCGCACGCTTCGGTGGTACACCCGGGCGTCAAATCTTTCGGATAGAAGTAGAGTACCACCCATTTACCCTTCAGATCCCGCAGGCAGATCTCTATGTTGTCCTGATTCGGCAGACAAAACTCCGGCGCCTTCTCTCCAGCTTCCAGCATATCCTTCTCCTTTATTGTTTCAACAAGTTCGCCTGATTCGCTCTATTCGACGACAGAACCTTTCGGATGCCCGATCGCATACAAAAAGGTCGCAAAATCCCGAAAAAGCGAAGCAGTTAACTTTTTCTCCGCGGTTTCTACCGTCAACCGCTCCTAAAATATTTTTCGTTAGTATACCATCATGGAAAAAGAGAGAGTGCTAAAAGAGATAGAGAAGCTGCTAAGCTTCGACGGCAATGAAACCCCTATAAACCCGCAGTATCTGCGCTACTTCACGATAGAGGAGCTGGAGTCCATCAAAACCGCGCTACAGAAGAGGCGGCAAAATATGGTAGAAGAGAACTTCGAGTGGCTTCTGGGATTCAAAAAAGATGTGTAGTCAGCCAAACAGGTAACTACTCCTGCCGCCGAATCGTTTCATCCCCTCACCAATCCTCCGAGCACGACCATAGCGATACTTGAGCCCCCAAGACTCCGCACACTCAAAAAGAGACTAATACTTCGTTAACGCAAATAGTCTACCATACCGTAACGGATATACGGAAGATTCGCTTCCATAAATTACACAGAAAAAGAACCGAACAAAAGGAGCAAACCATGATAAGAATCAACCGACTGCTTACAATAGCGGCCATCGGTATAGGAGCCGTAGTGCTTACAGGCTGCGGAGGCGGTACCGACGATACCACTACCGCCACCACATACGATATCACCGTAGAAAGAGGCCCTCTGCTCCATGCGATAGTGATGGACAGCACGGGAGTCAGAGCCACAGAGATAGGTGAAGGGGTCTACAGATTTCAAAACGCACCTTCGTATCCGGTAAAAGCGTATAGCGGTTTTATCGATATAGATCGTGACGGTACAGTCTCTATAGGCGACGTCAACAACTCCCTTCTGCTCGAAACCAAAGAGGGTACGGCCGCCACACTTGTAAGCAGCGTGGCGCTCAGAGACGAGATACGCACCTGGCTGAAAGAGACTTACGGACTCACCGACGAAGCGATTGACAACGAAACCCCATCGAGCGACAAAACGATCGCGGCGATCAGCGACGAGCTATATGCATACTGTATGGAAAACGGCATAGTAGATCCCGCCACCATGACGCTCACCCAGATGCAGCAGATCCAAAACCGCATCCAAAGCCGTATCGAAAACTACACCCTCACCGACACTCCGGTATCCGATCTGGAAGAGCAGCTGGTCTCCGAGCTGAACGTCACCAGACTTACGCAAACGGATGTGGAAAACTTCACTCTGTATGGCGGCGGCAACGGTATGGCGGAGCTGGCTTTGGCCCTGCCGGAATCAAACCTAACCGAGGCGCAAAAGTATACGATCGCCTTTATGTGGAATGAAGAGAAGATGGCAAAAGATCTCTATCTCGCACTCGATTCGATCTATGCGCAACCTACATTCGAGAATATAGCGACAAGATCCGAAACGAAGCATCTGGAGGCTGTCGAAGCACTTGTGCAAAAATACGATCTGAACATCTCAAACACGACCGACTTCAGCGGCGGCTACTCCCGGGAAGCTCTCGCTGCCGTAGCACCCGGCGAATTTACGATGGATGAGATCAAGTCTCTTTACGATTCGCTCTACACGAAAGCGGAGGCGTCCTTGCAGGAGGCTCTGGAAGTAGGCTGTATAGTGGAAGTGACCGATGTAGAAGATCTGCTCGCGGATATCGAGACCGCCCAGGGTGCCGACGATCTCGTACTTGTCTACAATTTCCTTCTAAGCGGAAGCTACAACCACTACTGGGCTTTCGACAGAGCGCTCAAAGCCAACGGCGTAGCCGACGGATGCTGCTCTTTGGGTGAAGAGTACTGCAAAACCGCCGAAGAGTATCCGGCCGGCAATACAGGAAGTATCGTACAGTAAACACCCTCTCTCGACTGTCCGGACCCCTGTCCGCCCAGTCGAGTCACACCCTCTCCTATATACGAAAATCCGTTAAGGTTACGTTTACACTTCTTTTGTAGACTCACCTTATGAAGCTCTCAAAAATCAGAGATATAGTCTCACTATTCGCCGTACTTGTATCCGTAGGTGCCGATGCGCAAACCCTGAATCTAAAGAGTTGTATAGATGAAGCGCTTCGGAACAATCCCGATATTCGCTCCATTACCCTGAAAGTGGAGCGGAGCCAAAAGAGTCTCGAGCAGCAAAAAAGCATCCAGAGACCGCAGATCTCCGTATGGGGCGAATACGATCCTCTAAAAACCTATGTCATACCCATATCCGGCAAATTCAATACGCTGGACGATGACGGATGGAGCGTGGGAGTCTCTGCCAGACAAAGAGTATACGACTTTGGTACCACAACCCACAAAATAGAGGCATCCCGCACTAAAAAGAGAGGCAGCGTACTCACCCTGAAAGAGGCGAAAGCTCTGCTGGTATATACGGTAAAAAAAGCCTACGCTTCGGCCATCTCGTTACAGGATGCGCTCACTGTACGGCAAAAAGATCTCGAAGTCAAAAAAGCTCTCTACGAGCAAGCAAAGGCGATGGTGGCCCAGGGGCTGAAAAGCCCGGCCGACGAGAGCCGCTTCCTCTCGTCCGTAAAAGCGGCCCAGGAGGCGGTAGCCAAAGCAGAGAGCGACTACAAAAAAGGAATCTACATCCTCGAAAAGCTGATGGCCGTATCCTTGCGGGAGTCAGTGGAGCTTGACAGTAGCGGCGTATTCAAAGAAAAGGCCGATATCCCGGCGACATATACGGAAATATTGAAAGAGAATCTCTCCATAAAGATCGCCCGAAACGAACAGAAAGCGGCTCACGAAAGCTACAAAAGCGCTCGGGCCGAACGATACGGCACGATAGACGCGATAGCCGAAGCGGCACACTTTGATACGCTGAACAGTTACGACACCAAACTGATAGCTCTGCGCTATACGGTGCCGCTATATAGCGGCGGTGCCGTAAAGGCGAAAAAAGAGCAGGCCAGGATCGAAGAGCTGATAGCGGCGGAGGAGACGACCTCGAAAAAGCTGCAGCTTACAGAGGAGATCAAGTCGCTACTGTCTGATATAGAAGCGCTCGATCGCTCCATAGAGGCGCGCAAAGCCCAGCTCGATTCGGCCGATGTCACGGCAGAAGTGGTAGGAGCCAGATACAAGGAGGGGCTGGCCACTTATATAGAAGTCCTCGATGCGGAAGCTGTCAGACTCGAAGCGAAACTCGCTCTCATTCTGGCGCGCTACGCAAAAGCTGAAAAAATCTTTCGTCTGGAGTATCTAAATGCGAAATAGTCTGATTGGCCTGGCGATCATAGCCGCCCTTGCGACCGGCGGCTTTATCTTTTACAAAAAGGTCTACATACCCAAATCGACATACAACTATATAGTGCCTGAAAAAGGAAGCATCGCCCACACCGTATTCGGTATCGGTACGGTAGATGCAAAGGATATCTATCCGCTCGGTTCCAATTTCGGCGGCAAGCTGCTGAAAGTCTACAAAGATCAGGGTGAGTGGGTAAAAAAAGGCGAGAGGGTTGCCGTACTCGATCCGGTAGATCTCTACGAGCAACTTGCGGGAGCAAAGGCCGCTTACAAAAAAGCGGAGCTCGAAATAGGTGCGGCGGTAAGCGAACTCGAAACCCTTCAGGCACAGCTTCGACTCGCAAAACTCACTTTCGAACGCTACAGCAAGCTATATGAGCAAAAGTATGCCGCACAAGCGGAGTATGACAAGGCAAAAAGCGACCTCGAGGTGCTCCTGGCCCGTATCGCATCAGCAAAAAGCCAGATAGAGGCATCCAAAGCCGAAAGAGAGAGGGCCAAAAGCACCATCGATGCCTTGCGGCAAAAAATAGCGAGACTCGAAGTGAAATCCCCTCTCGACGGATACGTCATAGAGCGTTCGGCGATTGCGGGGCAGAATGTAGCGCCGCAACAACCGATAGTGACGATAGCGGATCCGAAGACGGTCTGGGTAAGAGTCTATATCGATGAAAGAGAAAGCGGCAGGATCGAAGTCGGAAACAGGGCGAAAATCAGGCTCAGATCCCATCCAGAAAAGGAGTTTGGCGGCAAGGTAGCGAGAGTG
>JAMONQ010000013.1 GCA_027065635.1 Campylobacterales bacterium
AACGTTGTCGACTATGGCGGATATGAATCCAACGCCGATATTGGCTGCGGTGGCTCCTACGAGGCCGTACAGATCGTGGATATACTCCAAAAATCCGAGGAAGTGGAGTGCTCCGACGGCCGAGAGAATTCCGAAGAAAAACAGAAGCGTATCGTTTTCCACTTTTTTCATATTGACGAATACATCATATCCGCCTTTTCCGGTATGCTTCATCCTGTAGGAGTGGAGCTTGAGAATGGAGAGACCGAACATCATACCCCACATGGCGGGGAAGTGGAAAAACTGGTGTCCCAAAACAGCGAACGCTATCGTGAAAATACCAAGCCATATGACGAACTTTCCGCCCTCTTTCATATGCGGAACCTCTTCGACGGAAACGTCAAAATGGGGTTCGCCGTCCGGTACATACCTGGAGAGAAGCCAGCCTGTAAGAACCCAGCCCGCAATCGACGGCGGGAAGAGGTAGAGAAAGTCCACAAACTCGCCTTTGCCGGCCGTCCACGCCATAAGGGTGGTTATGTCTCCAAAGGGGCTCCACGCTCCTCCGGCATTCGCGGCGACTACGATATTTACCGCACCGGCCACCAGAAACGGTTTGTTCTCTCTGTCTATTGTAAGCAGTACTGTAGATAGAATCAGAGCCGTCGTGAGGTTGTCGGCGACGGGAGAGATGAAAAAGGCCAGCAGACCCGTAAGCCAGAAGAGCTTTTTGTAACTATACCCTTTTGATACCAGCTTGTACTTCAATACATCGAAAACCTTCCTCTCTATCAGCGTCTCGATGAATGTCATCGCTACAAAGAGGAAGAAGAAGATCTCCGCAATCTCGAGGATCAGCTTCTCCATCTCCTCGTGAAGGGGATCCGGATCTATACCGTTGGTTGCGAAATAGACTCCTATGAGCATAAACATGGCGGTTCCGGCAAACAGAGCCGGCTTGGCCTTATTTATCTCGTACTTCTCTTCTGTCGCAATAAAGTAGTATGCGACGATAAAGATCACAAGATCGACGAATCCTACCCATGAGGTCGTCAAATGCATCGTGGCTTCATGCATGGCTTTCCTTTCGGTTTGAAAATGGTTTTGATAGATATCGTCACGATTCGTTAATTTTGTAGCCCGGGGCTACTCGTTGAGAATATAATGGGCACCGACCGAAACCTCCCTGGCCAGTGCACTCTCGATGATGTTTCGAGCCGTCTTCAGTCTTAGAGAAAGAAGTCTTCCTATCGTCAGATGCTGGACGTCATCGACGAAATCGAGAGCCCGCTTCAGCCCCGACCGTGTTCTGACTATCCCTACCTCCTGCCACATTGTTCGGCGGAGGCGCTGTTTGAGTATGGTGTCGTCTTTCTCCATCAAGGCGCCCTTGAACTCCGCGAAAGGCGGCTTCTGACTCCACTCGAAAGATCTTTCGCACATCTTCAGAGCGGCCCGCTTTCCAAACACAAGCCCCTCCAGCAAAGAGTTGCTTGCAAGTCTGTTGGCGCCATGAACCCCTGTACTTGCGGCCTCTCCGACCACATAGAGATTCTCGAGACCGGGAACCCTTCCGTCAAGATCGCAGGCTATACCGCCTATCGCGTAGTGAAACGCCGGCGATATCGGAACGAGATCGCGCGGAAGGTTGAAACCGAGTCCTGCAAGTGCGTTCTTGATATTGGGAAACCTCTGGGCGAAGAACTTTTCGTCAAACATATCCATCTTCAAAAAGACTCTGCTTTCGCTGCGCTTCTTGTAGTCGAAAACCGCCCTGCTTACTATATCTCGCGGCGCAAGCTCCCCTCTTTCGTCATAGTCGAACAGAAAACGCCTGCCCTCCTCGTCGACTATATGCGCACCCTCGCCCCTCAAAGCCTCCGTCAAAAGCTGCTTTCTCGCCCACTGGTTCTCTACGAAGACGGTAGGGTGAAACTGCATCATCTCCATCATTTCGAGCCTGATTCCACGTTCAAGACAGATACCGTGAATGTCGGAGCTGATGGTACGCGAATTTGTATGGTACGCATATAGGCTTCCTACACCGCCGCTGGCTATGATGATATTGTCTGCATAGAGCTCTTTTATCTCGTCATTTATAAGAGCCCGCAGTCCGTAGCATGTATCTCCGGAACGCATCAGGTCGAAAACTCGGACATTGTACAAAAAAGGGTGCGGATTGAGCTTCATCAGAAACTGATGCAGATAGCGTCCCGTAGCGTCTCCGCCCGCATGGAGTATACGGGGTCGGCTGTGCGCCGCCTCTTTCGTGTAAAGGAGTCTGCCGTTTTCATCACGGTCGAATTCGAAGCCTTTGCCGATCAGATCCTCGATCACAGCCTCGCTCTCTTCGACCATCACTCTCACCGCTTCTTCGTTGCAGAGTCCGGCACCGGCCTTGAGCGTATCGTCTATATGAGACTCGATATCCTCTTCTCCTACAGCTGCGGCGACACCTCCTTGGGCATAGAATGTATTGCACTCCCAGGGGATGTCCTTGCACAGAATCAGGACACTCTTCTTTCTTGGAATATGGAGCGCCGCATATAGCCCGGCTATACCCGCTCCTATGATTATGACATCATACTTGGTGCTGTTTTTCATCGATGTTGTCTCTCTTTTTCTTTCGGATAGTAGGGCGGTTTTTTATAGCCGCATCCAGCCGTACCGAAAAGAAGTGATGCTATAATAAGTATATGAAAAAAATCGAAACGGTTCTTGATCATCTGCTCTCACACCCGACTTATGCGGTATTGCGCAGACAAAAGTGTTTCAATCTCATAAAAAAAGCGCTGCCGAAAAGACTGCAAGAGGGCATCCTTTTTATTTATGTCAAAGACAGGACACTCTTTTTCGCACTGAAGCATCCCGCATACAAAATGGAATTTGATTATAAGCTCTCTTTAATTAAGAACCTATTAACCACCATAGAGCCGATAAAAGATGCCTGCGGCAGCCATGAAATAAGCAGGGTAAAATGCTTTGTATCCCGATTTGCCCCGGTACGAAAAAAGAGTACGGACACACACCCAAGGTACAAGGAGCGATCGAGCGGAACGTTTACCGTAAACGTGAACAACGAAGAGTTGAAATCGAGATTCGAAAAGATAAAAGAGACCATAAGATGCTCGAAAAGCTGAAAAACCTTCCGGACGAGCCGGGAGTGTACCAGTATTTCGACAGTGACGGACGGCTTCTTTATGTAGGGAAGGCAAAAAGTCTCAAAAAACGGGTAAAAAGCTACTTCAGATTCACTCCCGAGTTTTCACCGTCTCCAAGACTCGGCCCGAGAATATTCAGAATGATTTCTCAAACCGCCGATATCGAAACGATAGTGACCCAGAGCGAAAGCGACGCTTTGCTGCTGGAAAATTCGCTCATAAAGCAGCTAAAACCGAAATACAACATTCTGCTCAGAGACGACAAGACCTATCCATACATCTATATCGACCTGAGTGAAGATTTTCCCCGTTTCGAACTGACCAGAAAGGTGATCAAGGGCAAGGATGTCAAATACTTCGGCCCTTTTCCGACCGGAGCCAGAGCGATACTCTCCTCTCTTTACGAACTGGTTCCGCTCGTTCAGAAAAAGGGATGCCTCAAGGGCAAGAGGGCGTGTCTCTTTTTCCAGATAGGACGCTGCAAGGCTCCTTGTGAAGGGAAAATCGGACGCAATGAGTATCGAAAGCTTCTTGACGAGGCGTTCGGCTATATACACAACAAAAAAAAGATCACCGCCGCACTGAAAAAGAGGATGGAGCAGTATGCAGAGTCGCTTCGTTTCGAAGAGGCCGCCGAAACAAGAGACAGAATCGAGGCGATAGAAAAGATAGAAGAGTACAGCAGTACGGATCTTGCCAAACTCGAAGATCTCGATATTTTCGCAATAGATTTCGATGACAGCCACGGAGTCGTTCTGCGTCTTTTCATGAGAGAGGGAAAGATCGTCGCATCGAGCCATACACTCTTCAATCCTTATGAAGAGATCGACATACAAGAGCTATACAGAAGAGCGATCATCGAATTTTACGGCGCTCAAACTCCCTTTACCGCAAAATCAATTCTGACCGCACATCCGATCGACGACAAAAAAGAGCTTGCGGACATCATCAGTATAAGAGCCGGCAAGAGAGTGGATATACACTGCCCGGTACGTGGAGATAAAAAACGTATCGTAGAGCTCGCCTTAAAAAATGCATCCGAACTGCTGAAGCGGCAACAAAAGGAGGCGAAGCCTGACGATATCGCGAAGAGGATCGCCGAACTTTTGGAGCTCGAACATCCGCCATCGAGAATAGAGATCTTCGACAATTCGCACCTTATGGGGGAGGCCTGCGTAGGTGCGATGGTGGTTTGGTGCGACGGAAAGTGGGAAAAAAGCGGCTACCGACACTACAATCTCGACGCCAGGGACGAGTATGGGCAGATGCGCCAGATGCTCTGCAGACGGATCGAATCGTTCAGCGATTCACCGCCGCCCGATCTGTGGATAATTGACGGCGGTGCGGCACTCATGGATCTTGCGACAAATCTTTTGAAAGAGGCGGGAGTGAACCTGCCTGTCGCTGCGATAGCCAAAGAGAAGATAGACGCCAAG
>JAMONQ010000014.1 GCA_027065635.1 Campylobacterales bacterium
ATCTTTTCATCGACGGCGGCCGTATACGGAGAGCCTGAGGAGATACCGGTCAGGGAGAGTACCAGAACCTCGCCCATCAACCCATACGGGATGAGCAAGCTGATGAGCGAGCGGGTCATAGAGGATGCCGCAGCCGCAAACGGTGATTTCAAATTTGCCGTTTTGCGCTATTTCAACGTCGCCGGAGCCGATATGAACGGTGCCGATTCACTTGATGGGATCGATCCTCGTATCGGGCAGAGTTTTCCGGATGCGACACACCTTATAAAGATTGCCGCGGAGACGGCGCTGAGAAAGCGTCGGAAGATGTTTGTTTTCGGAGAGGACTTCGATACTCCGGACGGAACCGGTGTGCGAGACTATATCCATGTAGACGATCTGGCGGATGCGCATCTGGCGGCTCTGGAGTACCTGAAGGATAACAAGAGCGATATCTTCAACGTCGGTTACGGTCACGGCTACAGTGTCAGGGAGGTGATAGAGGTGATGAAGAGGGTGAGCGGGACGGATTTTGATGTCGAAACGGCTCCCAGGCGTGCCGGCGATCCGGCAGTACTGGTGTCCGACAACGAAAAGATCCGACAAAAGATTGGCTGGAGACCGCGCTACGACGATCTGGAGATGATTTGCAAAAGTGCGCTCGAGTGGGAGAGGAAGCTCTCCTGAACTATCCGCATGCCGGTATCTGCATAGTCACGCAGTGAAGGCTGCCTCCCTGTTCGATCAGTTTCAGGCAGTCGACAGGCACTATCTCCCTGTCTGGAAAGAGCGATCTGAAAATAGCTTTGGCCTCCTCGTCCTTTTCGTCCTTGTAGACCGGCAGCAGCACCGAGCGGTTGGTGATGAGAAAGTTCGCGTAGGTCGCCGGCAGACGGCGTCCATCCTTGAACTTGGGTGAAGGCATCGGAAGCGGGACGAGTCTGTACGGCTCACCATCCGCGGTACGGAAGCTTTTCAACTGCTCTTCCATTTTTTTGAGCTGTATGTAGTGGCTGTCACTCTCATCGTCGCACGAGACGTAAGCGATACTCTTTTCATCCACGAAACGTGCGAGTGTATCGATGTGGGCGTCTGTGTCGTCCCCTTCTAGTTCGCCGTGATCGAGCCACAGGATCCGGTCCGCACAGAGCTTTTGTTTCAAGAAGTTTTCGATATCCTCTTTTTTCATTTGGGGGTTTCTGTTTGGGTTGAGCAGGCATTTTGAGGTGGTAAGCAGCGTACCGCGACCGTCACTCTCTATGGAGCCTCCCTCCAGAACGAAGTCGACCTTTTCATACTCTCCGCTCAATATGCCCGTCTCTATCAGCCTGGAGGTTACCGCGTCATCCAGATCTGCGGCGAACTTTTTACCCCATCCGTTGAAGGTGAAATCCAGAAATTTCCTTTTTCCGTTTCGGCAGATTGTGATGGGTCCGAAATCTCTGGCCCATGTATCGTTGGTAGGTATCTGCACGAAGGTGATGTTGCGGGTATCGCAAAAGAGTTCTTCTGTCTTTTTGATGTCGTCGCAGACAAGAATCAGGGGCTGGGCGTAGGCTATGGTGCTGGCTATACGCACAAAGGGTGAAAGGGCCCTCTTCAAGTCGTCCGCCCAGTCGGTACCCTCATGTGGGAAGGCCATCAAAACGGCCGACTGTTCGGCCCATTCAGTCGGGAAGATGCACTCTGTCATCCTCTTTATCCTTTACCACTTTTATACTCTTTCTTATCATGACAGCCACGAAGATCGCCGTCGCCGCCATACCCGTGAGTTTCACCCACTCTACCCAGTTCACTTTACCTCCCTTTTACGCATCTTTGACTACAATGGCGCTATGTCACAGATACGTATTTCAAGCAGAAACTTTTTTCACAATATTAGCCAAATAGCCGCGAAAACTCAATCGATAGAAAAGATTGCGCTGGTGCTAAAGGACAACGCGTACGGTCACGGTCTGAAGATCATGGCCGAACTGGCACGCAAGGCCGGAGTGCGCCACGCGGTGGTGCGCAGAGTTTGCGAAGCGGAGGCGATAGGCGGGCTTTTTGAGACCGTTTTGGTGCTTTCCGAGCTGCCGCAGGAAACTCCGCCCGAAGATATACATATCACGATAAACAGTATGGAGGCGATCGACAGGATTCCAAAAGATACGACAGTCGAGCTGAAAATCGATACCGGTATGCATCGAAACGGCATAGAGCCCGGGCGGTTCGCGGAAGCGTTGGAAAAGATTTCCGGGCGCGGACTGAAGCTTGCCGGGGTGATGACGCACTATCGCAGTGCTGACGAGATGGGAAGTGAATTTTTTTGGCAAAAGAAGAGATTCGATCTTGTCAGAGAGGAGGCCGTCCGGATCGGTGTCTCCGGCATACGGTGGCATAGCTGCAACTCCGCGGCTCTTTTCAGGATGAGCGGTTTCGACGAAGATATCGCCCGCATAGGTATAGCGGCTTACGGATGTTTGAAGATGCCCTCTTCGTTTTTCCCGCCGGACTTGATGCCGGTAATGTCTTTGTGGGCCGACAAGATAGCGACAAGAGAGTTGCGCGCCGGAGAGAGGGTCGGCTACGGAGGCGAAGGGGTCGTGGCGGAAGATTGCCGAATCTCGAGTTACGATATAGGGTACGGTGACGGGTGGCCAAGAAGAGAGTATGTTCTGCCAGACGGACGCTCTCTTGTCGGACGAGTCTCTATGGATATGGTATGTATCGAGGGTGACGAAGAGAGGATTTGTATCTTCGACGACGCTTCGAAAGCCGCTGAGCAGTTGGGAACTATCGGGTATGAGGTTATGACAGGACTCTCGGCCTCTGTAAAGAGGGTAGTGGTTTGAGTCTGATACTGTTCGCTCTTTTGATTTTTGTGCTTTTGTATCCTCTGTGGGTGGTGCACAGGCAGACTCTGGGCCGTCACGAACACATCGAGAGGTCGCCGAAGGAGTGGGGAGCCGGTTTTGAAGATATCGAGTATGAGACGTTTGACGGTTTGATACTGCGCGGGTGGTGGGTAGCCGCCGAAACTCGAAAGGCTGTCCTGCTTCTGCATGGAAACGGCGGGAGCCGAAACGGGCACAGGAGCGGTATATTCGATCTCGGTAGGTGGTATCACGAGCGGGGATTCAGTGTCATGATGGTAGATATGCGTGCACACGGCGAGAGTGAGGGGAGGCGAATCTATTTCGGCATCAAGGAGTCCGTCGATCTGCTGGGTTGGGTGGAGCGGATAGATCCAAATAGCGCTTTTTCATGGTCTATACACGGATTTTCGATGGGGGCGGCAACCGCTTTGATGATGAAAGATAGAAAGCCCGACAGATTCGAGAGAGTCGTTGCGGATGCGCCTTGGATAGATTTTCATACGCTCGCCAGGCGGGAACTTTGGCGGCGCGCATACTTGCCGCCTCTATTTTACGGGTATATACGCTTTATAGCCAAACGGGTGTTTGATATCGATTTCAATGCGGCGGATAATCAAAAAAGGAGCAAGAGGCTGTGCGGTGAGCGTATATTGTATATATTCGAGTCGCAAGACAGACTCGTGACCCCCTTGCATACGAAAATATTGAAACAGATCTGTCCGGATGCGAAAGTAGCGATATTCGACGATGTAGGCCATGTAGAGGCTTTCAAGGGCGATTCTGAACGCTATCTCGATACGTTGAGAAAATTTTTTGGACCGTGACTCGTGGTATATCTCACCTTAAAATGTAGTGATGCCGATTTGCGAAAGGATGGCTTCATCCGGACGGTTTCAGGCGTTTCGCTACCGAATCGAAGCCGCCTGGTGCTCTATTTTAAACAGGGCTATCGTTAAAAGCGTACCGTACGTTTGGCCAATACTTTCAAAGCGGTAAGTTCCCCCGGCTCTATTCCGAGTTTTTGGGCAGCTTTCGGATTGACGATGCGATACCCGAGGGTTACCGTTATCTTGTCGCCGGGAGCTGTTTTGAAAGAGAAGCTTTTTTTGAATGTTTCATGAGCTTCGATACGGTTCTGGCTCAAAACGGAGTCCGCATCCCACGGCATTGCCGGTTTTCCGTCTTTGCCGAGTTTCGTGTAGAAATATACGGTAGGAAGCTCTATCCTCCTGTCGCCTCTGACGACTTCGGTATGTAGCTCGCCTACTCTTACAGGATGCGCAAAAAGCGTATGGTCGGCCTTGTTTTTCAGCGTCACCGATATACCTTCGTCACTACTTGAAACATCTATTTCTATATATTTTGCCAGAAGCTCCGGTCTGTTGTGCAGTCCGCTGAATCCGTGGTAAGCGTGGCTGCCGCCTTCGGAGAGTGTAGAGATCGCCCCGGCTACCTGCGGCATATGGCACGTTATGCAGTTAGTCTTCCCTTTTTTGGATCGCTCCAGATCCATTGTGCAGACTATAAACCCTTTGCCGTTTTTTTTGTACTCGTGGCAGCCCAGACACATCTTGCCGTTTGAAAAGTTGAGGTTGCTGTAGTCT
>JAMONQ010000015.1 GCA_027065635.1 Campylobacterales bacterium
AATCTACAGAAACGACACTGTCTCAAGCTTCATCGTCCGCTACAAGGCTTCACGAAGTATCCGCATAGAGATCGACGTCAAGGAGACGGGACAAGGGGTAAATATACTCTATGTCAGGGATCTCGGAAGAGTGAAAGAGGGTGAAGAAACCGCAAAGAGACTCCCCGACAAGGGGGAGTGAGGATTAAAGATACGATCTGTAGATATCGTATAGGCGGAATTTGTCGGTCTTGTAGATAGAGCGGTCTACATTAGTATTCTCTATCCTGTATTTGAGAGCATAACCGTAGTCCAGAGTGACGGATTCGACTTTCTTGCGTGTCATTTTCGGAAAATCGGTGATCTTTTTTTGATCGCCAGGCAGCAGAAGATACTGGCTGTTGCTCGATAGAGTGACCGACTCCGGAGCTATCTCTCGATTTATCTCGGTATTGCTGTTGACACTTCCGTTGTAGTAGATCGTGAGGGTTTTCAGCGTTACGAAACTTTTGGTTCTGTTCGCCGCTATCGCTTCTACGAAACCAAAATCGGAAGATGGTCTAAAGAGCGCCTCCAGATTACTGTCTTGCAGCTTCATTTGCTGCGGAAGCATATAGTAGAGATCGGCATAGTCGACTTTGGATACTATCGTCACTTCAACCGGACGATCCGGAGTATAAGGAATGGTTTCGGGGGCTTCCACAAGTGCATGAAAAACGATATGGTTGTTGTATCGATGGAGAGCCTCCTTCGGTACCTGAAGTTTGTATGAAGATGCCTCTTTCGCAAGATATGTATGGATACTCTTCCTGTCCTCTTCGCTTTTTGACAGGATCTCCTTGCGTTTGGCCGCAAGAACGCTATCGAACTCTTTGGGTGACGCATGAATATCGGTATCGTATGAGAAGCGCATAGCCTTTGGGCGCATGGTTCGGACGCGATACTTTACATCTACCCTCTCTCCTTCAGGCAGAAGACCGCTTACATCTACCGTTTCTTGCTTTACGGTGACAGTTTTTGCATGATCGACATACTTTCGATAGAGGTCTCTATACAGACGTCTGTTCTCATCCATACTCTTTTTGGCAAGCTGGCGCAGCTCCAGTATCGCCTCACGGTAACGAGGCAGATCATTCTCCTCGACCGCTTCCAAAAACTTCTCTTCGTCGAAATCCATCACCCTGTTGACCGTGCCGGTAGCGGCATTGAGACCGGCTGTACCTATCGTCATAAGAGCGTTACCGAAAATATCCATCGCTTTGCCGCCCATGGTAGATACAGCATAGTGGCTATGGCAGAATTTATAGTTCTTGTCGCTCTTCTTGGCGCTCAATAGCGCACTGTATACACACGATGTACTGCCGCCCGATGGTATCAGATAGTCTGGGTAAAAGCCTCTTCGAGTTATCCGGATGATCTCTATCCCCTCTTCCGGCTCCTTGCGTACCGTAGAAACTTTGACCAGCTCCGTACCATCCTTCATATAGGCGTACGCAATAGCGGTTCCGCCTCTTAGCTCTATCTTCTTTTGCGCTTTTGCGGGCGTAGAGGGCTGGTTTGAACCTCCGCATCCACCAAATAGTATAATTCCGGCAGTGACAACTGCGAGTGCGAGACCTCTATTCAATAACTTCTCCTTAATCGAATTTGGGCGAAATCATAATCAAACATGACTTTGCACATCTTTAAATCGGATAAAAACAAGATGATTTTAGCGGCACACATGTGATGATTTTTTGAGCTTCTTTTTTCGTCAATCTATGCGGTACGCCTGAGATAGCGCAGAAGAAGTCTATCGGGTGAAATTCTCGAATCTATTGTCTCTTGCTTGATGATGGAGTCTGCAAGCATCTTTGCGATCAGCGGAGCGAAAACGAACCCACGACCGCCAAAAGCTCCGATGATGTGGCAGCCGCGAATACGTGGTATATCACCGGGCTTTGGCGAACAACCCCTTTTTGGAGTACCGAGCACACTTTTTGCGGCAACTACATCCGCAACCTCTCCTGCGAGAGGAAAGTGATCTGAAACTGAAGATCGATACCCTCCGTATATCTTTGCGAGACTCTGGTCGGAGAGTCCCGGTACAAGCGATACGGCATCGGTTATCAGAGCATTCAGCCTTTCGATTTCGCTTCTGTCGTCGTTGCGTACATGGGTAGCTCCTACTCGCACGATACCGCCGACATTGGCAGAAACGGAGATCTTTTTGTGAAGAGTCACCGGTATATCGGCATCGCTTCTTAGATCGACCCTCTCTCCCCAAAGCCCGCCTATTCGTATATAGGGCAAATGTAGAGGAATCCGGTCGGCACCGACGGCAAATACGATCTTGCCGGCTCTGTATCGCCCCAGACGCCACAAGCCTCCTGAAAACCGGGGATCCGCATCTATACCCCATACGGTTTCAAATCCTTCGATAAGTTTATATGCCGCTCTTTTTGGATCTACAAAGGCGGAGTCCGGAAAGAAGAGTGCGCCCTCTTCCATCGATGAGGGATCGATATGTGGATACTGTGCCGCTGTTACGCGACTGTACGGTATATCGATGTAGGATTCAAACTCCAAAAAACGTCCGGCGTCGTCGCTATCTTTGGGAATCCGTACAAGACCCTTTTGGAAAAAGGCTTCGGCGGTATACCTTTCGTAGAACTCCAAAGCGAATCTGTACGCTTCGTTGGTGATTTGCTGCAGGGGACCGCCTTTGCCGAGACGAGGCGACAGAAAGGCTCCTGCCGCTCCGCTGGCACCGGCAAGCAGTCCGTTTTTATCTACGAGAAGCACTCTCTGGCCGGCCTCTTTGAGCCAGAAAGCCGTGCTTACTCCGGCGATTCCAGCGCCTATGACTATAGTGTCGTACATACAGGTTAAAGAGATATCTCTTTTATATCGGCTATACTTTTAAACTCCCTGTATATGGAGCCTACGAGATTTTGTCGGTTTTTGCGGAGTTTCTGATCCTCGACATTTACCATAACATTGTCGAAAAACTTCTCGAGCTGCGGTTTGAGGGAAAAGAGTGCATCGAGTTTCGACTCGTAGTCCGGATAGTCTCTTTGCACGATACTCCTGAAAGTTTCGAAAAGTTCCCTCTCCTCATCTTTCTCAAAAAGAGCCGGATCTACTCTCAGCTCATCTTCGAGATCGATATCCTTGCTGATGTTGGCGACTCTCTTGAAGGTAGTGAAAATCTCCTTGAAGTCGTCACTCTCACTAACAGACTTGAGGGCATCTACCTTTTTGACTATCTCGTTTATATCGCTTTCGCCGCTCGCAAGAACCGCCGTTATGACTGAGGGATTCACTTCAAGCAGCTTGTAGAGCCTCTCTTCGAAAAACTTTACGAGATCGAGGCTCTTGAAAGGCGCATACTCTTTTTTGAAGCGCTCGATCATATCCACTATATCGAATGGGATATCGAAACGAACAACGATACGGATGATTCCGGCGGCCGCGCGCCTCAGAGCGAACGGATCACGTGAACCGGTAGGGATCTTGCCCGCCGAAAAGAGTGCCATGAGATTGTCGAGCTTGTAGGCGATCGCTATTATTGCGCTAAAGAGTGTAGAGGGAAGCTCTCCTTCTTCCGAATTCGGAAGATACTGCTCCCTGATAGAGAGGGCCACAGCGTCATCTTCTCCCTGAGCTTTGGCATAGTAGTAGCCCATAATACCCTGAAGCTCGGTAAACTCGTATACCATTTCGCTAAGAAGATCGGCTTTTGAAAGCATGGCGGCACGCTCGGCGAGAGCCTTGATCTCACCGCCGTTTTTGGCCATCTCCTTCTCAAGCCTGTTCGCATATATTTCGGCAAGCTCCTGGGCGATCATACTCTCTCGCACCGACTTGTCGAACATCGTTCCAAGACCGTCCATGAAAACGATTTTTTTAAGACCCTCCGGCTTCAATCCTCTCGAGAGGTCGTTTTCGTAGAAAAAGACCGCATCGGAGAGTCTTGGTTTTAGCACTCTTTCGTTTCCGGCCACGATTTGCGAAAAGTCGTCGGTTTTTGCGTTGGAGACTACGACAAAACCGTTGTGCAAGAGGCCATCCCTGAATACAGGGAAGTAGCGCTGATGCTCCTTCATGCTCGTCATGATCACTTCGGGCGGAAGTTTCAAAAAGTTTTCGTCGAACTCTCCAAGAAGCGGTGTGGGATACTCGGTGATAGCCACGATCTCTTCCATCAGTTCGCTATCTCTTGCTATATTGATACCACTCTCTGCTTCCAGCTTTTCGAATCCTTTCAAAACCCTCTCTCTTCTGCTGTCTGCAAAGAGCTCCACGCCTCCTTTTTCAAGTACTTCAAAATACTCCTTCGGTGAGGCGATACCCACAGGATCGAAGCTGACCTGCCTGTGAACTCTGGTAAAAGGGGCACTCTTCACTCCGAAGATCTCGGCCTCCACACTCTTTTCGCCAAGAAGAAGCAAAAGCCAGCGCACCGGCC
>JAMONQ010000016.1 GCA_027065635.1 Campylobacterales bacterium
CACGCCCGCCTGCTCGAAAGGCAAGAGGGGCTCTTTGAACCGATCTATTCTGATATGGGGCATAGGAGGTTACTGTTTGGCTTCGATATAAAGATCTACCGGCTCCGAAGGATCGGAACGCAGGCCAAAGCGATCTATCTCTACGATCCTGTATCTATACTTCACGCCCGGTTTCATAAACTTGTCGACAAACTTGTTGCCGTAGATGTTGGTAAATCTTCTCTCCTGTCGCGTGAGCCCCTCCCAGTGGGTACGTATGACATCATACCTGTCCGCTCTGTCGTCTCCTGGCTCCCAGAGAATTATCCCCTGATTGAACGCCGTCTTTGCCGCCGTTATCGTCGGTGCGGCCGGTTTTGGAAGCGTGCTTCCCATTACCGGCACCTCCGGTATCGGACTCTCAAGACCGTCCTTGTCTACGGCGGATACCTTGTAGTAGTAGATCTTTCCGTCGTCGTCCACCTTGTCGTCGAAGTAGATCTTGTCGGTTTTGGCCCGATAGCTGTAAAAGGCGTTTGCGAACGGGCTTCTGTATACCTTGTAGTATACGACATCCAGAGTCGGGCTCGGTTGCCACTCCAGATGGATCTTGCGAGGAAGATTCTGCGATGCGCGCAACTGCGCCGGAGGTTTGGGAAGAGCTTTGGTGATCGCTTTGACGGCTGTGCTCGGACCGGAAACAAGGCCGTTGTAGAGCTTCACCCTGACCCTGTATACGTAAACCTCCTCCTGCTTGATATCTCTGTCTATATACTCCGCGCTGAGTCTGTTGTTCACGGTCGCGATCTCTTGCCATTTCTGCGGCTCGGATACGGTGGTACGCTCGATGATATACCCCTTCACGCGAGGATCCTGATGGGGCCTCCAGATCAGCTTGATCCTTTTGGGAAGGTTGGCTATCGCACGTACGAAGCTCACAGAAGCGATCATCGGTGCGGTTTTTACGCGTACCGGCCTCGATTGCACAGATTCGAATCCATCCTTGTCGTATGTGGCCATCTGGTAGGTATAGACAGACCCCGGACGCAGATTCTCGTCTACATAGTGCGAACTGTACCTGTCGTTTATGACGGCGACACGCTTCAGCTTCGTGTCGGCGCTGCCGGGATCGAGTCTGTAGAGCAGATACCCCTCTATACGGCTCGATGGAATCATCTTCCACTCGAAACCGATACTCGTCATGTCGCTTAGAGTCCTGATGGACTCAACTTTCGGCAGATCGTTTTTCACCTTCGGCGTCGGCGGCACTACGCTCTTTTGGGCGCATCCGCTCACAATCATCATCAAAGCGCCGAAGAAGAGCGCATGGATCCAGTACCTCATCTAACTTCTCCTTCTCGAAACTGCTCTCGACAGCTGTTTTCATAGATTCGGGAATATCTGCTACAAAACGTACGGTTTCACCGCTTGTCGGGTGCTTCAGGTAGAGCACGTAAGCGTGCAGTAAAATACGTTCTATTTTACCTTTACCGCTCTTAAAACCGTATAAACCGTCTCCTACTATATGGCGGCCCAAAGAGGCGAGGTGTACCCGAATCTGGTGGGTCCTTCCGGTATAGAGCTTGGCGGCGACGAGTTCGAAGTTGTCGCGGGAGCCAGAAAGCAGTTTTTCGAACCTGGTCCTGGCCGCTCTGCCGCCTTCCGTGACGGCCATCTTCAGCCTGTTGGCCCTGTTCCTGCCTATCGCCCCCTCGACCGTTGTCGACTCCTTTAAAGGGTAGTCTATCACCGCTATGTAGTATCGCCCCATGGATTTATCCTGAAGCTGCGCCGAAAGCCTTTCGTGGGAGCGGTTGTTCTTGGCCACCACCATCGCTCCGCTCGTCTCTTTGTCGAGCCTGTGAACGATACCGTGACGCTCCTCGCCGCTGATTGTAGAGAGGCTGACGCCTTTGGCCTTCAGCCAGTCTACCAGCGTAGCCTCCTTCACGCTTGGAGCGGGATGGACTACAACTCCGGACGGTTTGTTGACGATGAGGATATCATCGTCTTCATAGATCACCGGCACCTCGAAGTCGACCTCGCTCCGCCGCGACTCTTTAGGCTGTATTATCGTATACTCCACCTCATCGGAAGCGACGAGTCGATATCCGGCCTTGGTAACGACCTTTCCGCCTACCTTGACGAACCCTTTCTTGATCAGCTGCTCCACCTGATTTCTCGAACCGCCCAGATGTGCGTGCAAAAAGCGGTCAAGTCTGCCGTTTTCATCCGCGACCAGCCGCTGTGTTAAACTCTCTTTTTTCATTTGTTGGGTACAATCTCTCCAAATTAAGTTCGGCAGTGGGTGAGTATGAGACACTTTTTGATGTTCGACAGGCGCATTCTAACACATTTCGATTTTTTTCTCATACTGCTTATAATTCCGCTGATTCTGACATCATTGTATCTGGTCAGCGAAATAAGCCCCGCACTCTTTCGCAAAGAGCTGCTCTATGTGGGCATCGGCTTTGTCATATTCTTCGTGTTCTTTCTGATTCCGTGGCGATCCATACGGTGGCTCATACCGTTTTTCTACTGGATTACGATACTGCTGCTCATCAGCGTAGATATATTCGGCGTCACCAAACTCGGCGCCCAGCGATGGCTCGAACTTCCGTTCATAGGGCTCACCATTCAGCCGTCCGAACTTTTCAAACCGGCCTTCATACTGATGCTCGCCTACCTCATACACGAAAATCCTCCGCAAGAGGGCGGCTACGGGATAAAGGATTTCGCGAAGTTCTCCTTCTACATACTCCTGCCCTTCATTCTCATAGCGAAAGAGCCGGATCTCGGAACGGCGCTGGTACTTTTGATAATAGGCTACGGTATACTCTTTCTGGTAGGGGTGAAGTGGCAAATATGGCTCTCCATACTCGTCACGCTCGCCGTTGCGGCCCCTTTTTTGTACGGGAACCTTCACGACTATCAGAAAAAAAGGATCCACGACTTTCTGGCGGAGAAGCCGAGCTACCACGTCCAGCAGTCGATCATAGCCATAGGTTCGGGAGGTATGACCGGAAAGCCGAAGGAGGATGCGACGCAGACCCAGCTCAAGTTTCTTCCGATCGCATCGAGCGACTTCATCTTCGCGTACTTCGTCGAGCGCTTCGGGTTTGCCGGCGCCGTCGGGCTGATCACACTCTATGCGCTGCTCATACTCCATATCCTCAGCCTCGGCATACATGCCAAAAACGACTACTACATAAAGGTGACGGCCTACGGGATAGCCTTTTTGCTGTTTGTCTATACGAGCGTCAATATTTTGATGACCATAGGTCTGGCTCCGGTAGTCGGTGTACCACTGCCGCTGCTGAGCCACGGCGGCAGCAGTTTCATAAATTTCATGCTTCTTTTCGGGATTTTGGAAAATTTCCTTGCTTTTCGTTTCAATTTCCTGTATAATTCCGGCTCTAAAGTTACATTTCTTTAGACTCTTTCAACAAAAGAGGGCCAATAGCTCAGTTGGTTAGAGCATCCGGCTCATAACCGGATGGTCCCAGGTTCGAGTCCTGGTTGGCCCACCACCTCTATCTACGGTACATGTCTCTTCTCTTTTCCTATATACCGCTGTCTCGGCCTGTAGATCTTCTGTTTCGGATCCTTTTTCTGTTCTATCAGATGCGCAATCCATCCAACCGTTCTGCCTATGACAAAAATCGGAGTAAACATCTTTTTGCGAATCCCCAGAGCCTCGAGAATCGTTCCCGAGTAGAAGTCTATATTGGGATAGAGGTTTCTCTTTACGAAATATTCGTCGTTCAGCGCTATATGCTCGATTCTGTCGGCTATCTCTATGAGCCTTGAACTTATTCCTATGGTATCTCTTAGCTCGTCTCTGAGAGCCTTCAGCACTTTTGCGCGAGGATCGAAGTTTTTATAAACTCTGTGCCCGAATCCCATAAGCCTGAATGGATCGTCCGGATTTTTGGCTCTCTTGATGAAGCCGTCTACATTCTCTACGCTTCCGATCATCTCCAGCTGTGCAATGACAGATTCGTTCGCGCCTCCGTGCGCCCTTCCCCACAGTGCGTTTATACCTGCGACCACCGCGCCGTACGGATGCGCACCGGTAGAGCCTACGGCACGTACCGTAGTGGTAGAAGCGTTCTGTTCATGATCCGCATGCAGCATGAATATCTTGTCCAGAGCCCTCACTTCCACATCGGTGATCTCCGTTTTGCCGGTGGGAAAGGCTCTGATCATATAGAGAAAGTTCTCCGTGAAGTATCGATCCATATCCGGGTATATCAGCGGATACCCCATCGAGTGACGATATGTAAACGCAGCGAGAGTCGGCATCTTCGCTATGATCCTTCTGGCCATCTCCATAAACTCCTCATCGTCGCTCACGTTCAGGTGCTGATGATGGAACGCGCTGAGCGCCGATACCGCCGAGGAGAGTATCGCCATCGGGTGACCGTTGTCCGGAAAGGCGTTG